>CAZIHC010000114.1:0-7347 GCA_964538605.1 uncultured Herbinix sp.
TTGAGTCACTTCTTTTTTATCATGTTTGGGCAATTAATTTTACAACTTACCCATCCATTAGAAATTTGAAGCTTTAAATTCCAGTTTGTAATAGCACAGAGCTTACAATTGAAATCCTGCTGCCATTAATAAAGCAATCGTTCCTAAAAAAGTAAATCTCTTTACATGTAAAAATCAAATTTCTTCGGCAAATTCCACACCCTCAATTGCGCAAACAGCTGTTAATACATCCATTTTCATCTTTTTCTGCTTCAGCTTAATTGTCATAATAGCGGCAACAGATGTATTTGCATTATATGTAGGTTTTACCAGCTCAACGGCCTCAATACTGATATTTAGTTTCTTTAAAGCTTCCAGTATGGAAGAAAATGAGGTCGTGGCGGAAAACTCCATATATATATCCATAATCTTCGATTTATAGAGCATAAAGTTGTCAAACCTATGTAATATCACGGTCGCAAAAGAAATCAAAAAGCATGTCACTATAGCTGCTTTGTAAAATCCGATTCCAACGGCCAGTCCCATACAGGCTGTTGCCCATAATCCGGCAGCAGTAGTAAGCCCTTTCACCTGATGTCTTCCTGTTACAAGAATTGTACCTGCTCCTAAAAAGCCGATGCCGGATATTACCTGGGCTGCAATTCTGGCGGGATCACTTACTCCGTAAGTTTCAAAAATATATTGATTTGTCATAATGGCAAGAGCGGACCCCAGGCATACCAGTATATGGGTTCTCAGCCCTGCAGGACGGCCGGATCGTCCTCTCTCAAATCCTATTATACCTCCCAGTAAAACAGCCAGTACAAGTCTTAATATTATGGTTAAATCATTAATTGAATAAAAATCTAAACCAAAGATTTTCATATAATCACTCCCACTAAAAAACATCCGTATCATACTCTATACCGACCAAGGTCAGTCCATGAGCAGGAGCGGTCGGACCTGCCAGCCTTCTGTTGCGGCCTTTTAATATACGATCCATATCTTCGGGAGTTTTTAGGCCTCTTCCGACTTCAATTAATGTTCCTGCAATAATTCGTACCATGTTATACAAAAACCCGTTTCCGGTAACCGTAATCTTAATCATTTCACCGTCTTTGTCAACATTAAGACTGTAAATGGTTCTAACCGTATCGGATACCTGGGTTTTTACGGAGCAAAAACTTTTAAAATCATGCTCACCAATTAAATATTTGGCGGCTTCCTGCATAGCCTTTATATCCATGTCATAATAAACAAAATACGAATAAAGTCTTTCGGTAGGAATTGCAATCTCCCTGTTCATTATCTTATACTCATAGGTTTTCTTACTGCTTACTTTTCTGGGATGAAAGTCAGCAGGAACTTCCGTTGAACTTAAAACCCTTATATCCCATGGAAGATAGCGGTTTACGGCATAGCATATTTTTTCAGGGGGTATGGGTGAATTGGTATCGAATACAGCTACATTCCCTTTTGCATGCACTCCTGCATCCGTCCTGCTGGCTCCTATAACCGTAATCTCTTCTTTAAGTAGTTCCGATAAAGCCTGATTTACTACACCTTCTATAGTAGTCTTTCCAGGCTGGACCTGCCATCCGCTGTAGTTAGTCCCGTCGTATGCAATCACCAGTTTAATTCTTTTCATAATAAAACACCACAATCCGTTTTACGTAAAATAAAGATATCCCGCCTGTGCCTTATCTTATAAAAAGGAGGGCAGGCGGTTTTCAATAACGCTGATTGCGATAACAGTTACCAAGTATAAAAGCAAAATTAAATATGCCAAATAATCCACACGGCGGTAGTGCAACGGTTTCATCTTGGTTCTTCCTTCACCGCCATGATAGCATCTGGCTTCCATAGCCATAGCAAGGTCATTGGCTCTTCTGAAGGCCGATACGAACAGCGGAACCAGTAAAGGAACCAGACTTTTCGCTCTTTTAATAATCCCGCCGGTTTCAAAATCTGCCCCTCTTGCCATCTGGGCTTTCATTATCTTATCCGTCTCTTCCATTAATATCGGTATAAAACGGAGAGCTATGGACATCATCATCGCAATCTCATGTACAGGAACTTTAATACGGCGAAGGGGCGACATTAATTTCTCAAGACCGTCCGTAAGCTGATTTGGTGTTGTCGTAAAAGTCATCAATGACGAACCCAGAATCAGGTAGGTTAGTCTTATTCCCATAAATATTGCCGAATAAAGGCCCTGCCTGGTTATTTTCAAGAAACCTAATCTGACAAGTACATCCCCCTGAGTCAGAAAAAGATTAAAGATCATTGTGAATAATAATATAACAATTATCGCTTTCAGCCCTCGCATTATATATTTTAAGGGTACCTTGGACATTTTAATGACAGATACAAGAAATATAGTAACTGCAATATATCCGTAAAAAGTGTCAAATAAAAATATAGATATAATAAATAATAAGGTACCACTCAGTTTCAATCTCGGATCAAGCCGGTGCAAAACAGAATCTGCCGGGTAATATTGTCCAATTGTAATATCTCGTATCATATCCTACTCACTTTCTTAGGGTACTGACCCGAAGTAATATTGTAATATTATAATGTATAGCAATCCAATTATATATCTATTATTAGTAAAAATAAATTAATCAGGCATAAAAACTTTGGCCTGTACCCAATGTATAATTATGATAAGCATAATAAGTCTGGCGACATATGATGGTTACTAAATTAAATTAATTTTATACATAACAAAAACCTGTTCTAAAATAAACATTTATTATAAACTAAAACGATTCTTTAAAAATCCTTAATTATATCAATCATATATCACTCATATATATCACGGTTTTATTATTAGACCTGGTTATATTTATATTTTCTTACATTCTATCTTTTAAACACCCTTAATATTTCATTCTTCGCTTCTTCTACTGTCGTGACCTCAGTATTTACTGGTATTCCCTTTTCTTTAAGGGCATTCACGACATAGGTAACCTGGGGTGCCGCCAAATGCATCTTTTCCAATTCCTTATACCGGGAAAAAATCTTCACTTTTTCTTCGTCCATAACCAGATTACCGTTATTCATAACCAGAATACGGTCTACGTATTTGGCAACGTCTTCCATGCTATGGGTAACCAATATTACGGTTATATTTTTTTCTTTATGAAGTTTTGCAATTTGATCCAGAATCTCATCTCTGCCTCTGGGATCAAGGCCTGCCGTAGGTTCATCCAGAATCAATACTTCAGGCTGCATGGCCAATATTCCTGCTATAGCCACCCTTCTTTTTTGACCGCCTGAAAGTTCGAAGGGAGACGCATCTATAAGGTCTTCACCTATTCCAACCATTTTTAGGGCTTCATAGGTGCGAAGATCTACTTCCAGCTTGTCAAGGCCCAAGTTCTTTGGTCCGAAACTTACGTCCTTATATACAGTGGTTTCAAAAAGCTGGTGTTCAGGATACTGAAAAACCAGTCCCACTTTGCTTCTTAAGCTACGCATATCAAAATTCTTATCGTATATATCCTCACCATTAAAATAAATTTTCCCGCTGGTAGCCTTAATAAGACCGTTCATATGCTGTATAAGGGTTGACTTTCCGGAGCCGGTATGACCTATAAGGCCGATAAATTCACCTTTATATATCTTAAGATTTATGCCTTTTAAAGCATGCTTTTCAAAACTCGTTCCACTGCTGTATACATAATGCACATCATCAAATAATATCTGCAAAATAATCACCTGCTATCTTATTAATCACATGAAAACCCTGTCGCCAGCTTTTTTACGGGTACAGCCGTAACAGGGCATCTACCAGTTCCTGTATTGACAAGACTCCGTCCGGAATATCAAGTCCCTCTTTTTTCAATTCATAAGCCAATTCTGTTACTTGTGGAACGTCCAGGCGGTATTTTTTAAGTTCGTCAACCCTTGAAAATATCTCTCTCGGAGTTCCCTGCATTACAATCTTGCCCCGATCCATCACAAAAACCTTGTCCGCATAAATAACCTCATCCATGTGGTGAGTAATCAACAGAACGGTGATTTTTTCCAACTTATTCAGACTACAGACTGTTGATATGACTTCTTTACGGCCTTCCGGATCCAGCATGGCTGTAGGTTCGTCAAGCACTATGCACTGGGGTTTCATAGCCATAATTCCTGCTATAGCTACTCTTTGCTTCTGTCCGCCCGATAATTTATTCGGAGACTGCTTTCTGTATTCAAACATTCCTACAGCCTTAAGGCTTTCTTCTACCCTTTTCCATATTTCTTCTGTAGGAATGCCCAGATTTTCCGGCCCGAAACCCACATCTTCTTCTACTACTGTAGCAATAATCTGATTGTCCGGATTCTGAAATACCATTCCGGCAGTTCTGCGTATTTCCAATAAATTATTCTCCTCCGAAGTATTTAAGCCGTTTACCCATACGGCCCCTTCCGTAGGATACAGTAAGGCATTTATATGCTTTGCCAGGGTGGATTTTCCGGAGCCGTTTGCTCCTAAAATAGCAATAAAATCCCCTTTCTTAACATCCAAATTTACTCCGTCTATGGCTCTGTTAATCGATTCAACATTTCCTCCGTCGTCTCTTCTTATATATTCAAATGTCAGGTCACGAGTCTTAATCATTTCCATACTGTATCTCCATTTCTGTTTAATTCGGTGCCGGAATATATTAACCTGGTCTGTTTATTCTTATAAATTATATCTTACCATCAGCTTCTATGAAGTATATACTATGCGTATATCTTACGTCAAGAGCATATACTGAAAAAGAGGACGTTCACCAACAAGCTGTACGTCCCCTAGATCAATATGCTTAATTATTTAAAATAATAATATTATACTAACTCAATCAATACTTCCATTGCGGCGTCGCCTTTGCGAGGGCCTATTTTTACTATTCTTGTATATCCGCCGTTTCTGTTTGCATACTTAGGTGCTATCTCATTGAAAAGCTTATCGGACAAATCGATAACCTTAGTATTTCTCTTTCTTCCGGCTTTTTCTTCAGGTACTACTGTTACAGGATAAAGATACTTCAGCATCTGTCTTCTTGCATGAAGACGGGAAGGATTATCCTTTTTAATTGTCTTTTCTACCTCGTCAAATACGGTAACTTTTTTACCGTTTACTACTTCCTTAACTCTTCTGCCGTCTTTATCTTTACGTGCAACCTTAGCTTTAACCGTAACTGTTTCATAATTGTCTCTTTCCTTAACGGCAAGGGCAATTAAATGTTCGGCTATTTTGCGAACTTCTTTGGCCTTAGCTTCGGTTGTAACGATTTTACCATGATATATTAAATTGGTAACCTGGTTTCTAAGTAAAGCTTTTCTTTGGCTTGATGTTCTGCCAAGCTTTCTGTAACCGGCCATGTGTTTCCCTCCTTTGAATTACTTATGCAACTAATCTTTTAAGCCGAACTAGTCATCACTCTGTTTTAAGGATAAACCGAGTTCATGCAGTTTCGACAATACCTCTTCCAAAGACTTACGCCCAAGGTTTCTCACTTTCATCATATCCTCGGCGGTCCTGTTCGTAAGTTCTTCTACAGTATTTATTCCAGCCCTCTTCAAGCAGTTATATGAGCGAACCGATAATTCAAGTTCATCAATACTCATCTCTAGTACTTTTTCTTTTTCGTTGTCTTCTTTTTCCACCATTATTTCGGCAGTCTTGGCGTGTTCTGACAAATCAATAAAGGAATCAAGATGAACACTTAATACCTTAGCAGCCAAACTAAGGGCTTCGTCAGGAGCCAATGTGCCATTAGTATATACATCTATAGTCAGCTTGTCATAGTCGGTAATCTGACCTACACGGGTATTCTCAACCGATATATTGACACGTTCTACTGGCGTGTATATAGAATCAATCGGTATAACTCCGATTGGCAGATCATCCTTCTTGTTCTTATCAGCGCTGACATAGCCTCTTCCGTTTGTAATCGTAAGCTCCATGTATAATCTGCTGTCCGGTCCGCCGCATAAAGTAGCAATTACATGGTCCGGATTTAAAATCTCTATATCCGGGTCAGCCTGAATATCCCCGGCTGTAACTACTACTTCGCCTTCAGCGTCAATGTAAGCAATTTTAGGTTCATTGGTGTCGCTGTGATTTTTAATTGCCAGATCTTTTAAATTCATGATTATTTCAGTAACATCTTCCTTAACACCGGGAATTGTACTGAACTCATGAACAACTCCGTCAATTTTAATTTGGCTTACAGCAGTTCCGGGTAATGAAGAGAGCATAATTCTTCTAAGGGAATTGCCCAAAGTTGTGCCGTACCCTCTCTCTAACGGTTCTACCACAAAACGTCCAAATCTCTTATCTTCGGAAATTTCTACAATCTCAATTCTGGGTTTTTCAAAATCAAACACAACAGGACCCTCCTTCTGGGTTATTTGAGTTGATTATTTTTCCAAATAATAAATATAACCAATTTATTATTTGGAATACAACTCTACTATCAACATTTCATTAACCGGGACATCGATTTGATCTCTTGTAGGAATTTCCTTAACCGTTCCGGTCAAATTCTCCTGGTCTGCATCCAGCCAAGCAGGAACAGTTCTTCCGGCGGTCACTTCTAAGATATCTTTATATCTTTGGGAACGTTTAGCCTTTTCTTTTATTTCTATAACATCTCCGGCCTTAACGGTATAGGACGGAATATTTACGCATTTGCCGTTAACCAGTACATGCTTGTGGCTTACAATTTGTCTTGCCTCATCTCTGGTTCTGGCAAATCCCAAGCGGAAAAGTACATTATCTAATCTAAGTTCCAGTAAAATCAAAAGGTTCTCGCCTGCAGTGCCGCCCTTCATTTTCTGAGCTTTTTCAAATGTATTTCTAAACTGTCTTTCAAGTACGCCATATATAAATTTAGCTTTTTGCTTCTCTCTTAATTGCAGTCCATATTCACTGGTCTTCTTTCCTGCTCTGGAGAATGATCTGTTTGATTTTTTATCTATACCCAGATAAGCCGGCTCCAAACCAAGGGCTCTGCATCTTTTTAAAACTGGACCCATATATCTAGCCATTTTCTTCTACCTCCTATCAGACTCTTCTGCGTTTTGGTGGACGACATCCGTTATGTGGAACCGGTGTTACGTCTTTAATACTTGTTACTTCTATTCCGCATGCCTGAATAGCACGAATTGCAGCTTCTCTGCCTGAACCGGGGCCTTTAACCATAACTTCTACTGATTTTAAACCATGTACTAACGCTGCCTTTGCGGCTGCCTCTGCTGCCATTTGAGCGGCATAAGGAGTCGACTTTCTTGAGCCTCTAAAACCTAATCCACCGGCACTTGCCCAAGAAATTGTATTACCTTCCATATCGGTCAGCGTAACAATTGTATTATAAAAAG
>CAZIHC010000115.1:0-7316 GCA_964538605.1 uncultured Herbinix sp.
ATAATATAGCACTTGTCATGGATCCTATAAACCTTAAAGCCTTAAAACAGGCATTGGAGCTGTCTCTTGTAAGTACTGTTATCTGCTTATTGCTGGCTTACCCACTTGCCATGATTTTAAATAAATCAAAAATGAACAGTAACAGCTTTATAGTAATGATTATTATTCTTCCCATGTGGATGAACTTTTTGTTAAGAACTATAGCCTGGCAAAACATCCTGGAAAAAACCGGAATAATAAATACCATACTGAACTTTTTCAAACTGCCTACAGTTAATATCATTAACACTCCTGCTGCAATCATTCTCGGTATGGTATATAATTTTTTGCCTTTTATGGTCCTTCCCATATACAATGTCCTGATAAAAATTGACCAGGATGTTATAAATGCGGCAAGAGATTTGGGTGCAAACGGAATGCAGACCTTTTTAAAAATTATACTTCCGTTAAGCCTTCCCGGAGTCATAAGCGGTATAACAATGGTATTTGTACCCTCTCTTACTACCTTTGTAATTTCAACTATTTTGGGAGGTAACAAAATCGTCCTGATTGGTAACGTTATCGAACAGCAATTCCGTGTCGGTAACTGGCATGCAGGTTCGGGACTTTCATTGGTGCTTATGATTTTTATCTTGATAAGCATGGCTATATTATCCAAATACGATAAGGAGGGAAGCAGCCTATGGTAAAGAAATTTTTCGAGCGGTTTTATGTAGGGCTTATAATATTATTTTTATACGCTCCGATTATTATATTAATTTTATTATCCTTTAACAGTTCAAAATCAAGAGCCAAATGGGGCGGCTTTACCCTCCGCTGGTATAAGGAACTGTTTAAAAACGAAAGCATAATGAATGCCTTATATACTACATTGATTATTGCTGTTTTATCAGCACTTATTGCAACCATAATCGGTACCGCAGCCGCAATCGCAATTAACAGTATGAAAAAGACTCCGCGGACCATAATGATTGCGATAACCAATATCCCTATGCTTAATGCAGATATTGTCACAGGTATTTCGCTTATGCTTTTATTTGTGGCGCTTAAGTTTACTTTGGGCTTTACCAGCGTGCTGATATCACATATAACCTTTAACATACCTTACGTAATATTAAGCGTCATGCCTAAACTAAAGCAATTAAACCCTCACACATATGAGGCTGCTTTGGATTTGGGAGCCACACCCCTTTATGCTTTTTTTAAAGTTATTTTGCCCGATATATTCCCCGGCGTACTGACAGGATTCTTTTTGGCCTTCACCATGTCATTGGATGACTTTGTAATTACTCACTTTACCAAAGGCCCTCAGATAAATACTCTTTCAACCAAGATATATACGGAAGTACGTAAAGGTATAAAACCTGAGATTTATGCCCTTTCCACCTTAATGTTTGTAACGGTATTACTTTTACTGATTATCATCAATCGTAAAAATGATAAGAATGCAAATAAAAATACAATAATCAGTAAAATATAGCTTATTTAATTAAGTAATATTTTCATTTAATTAAATATGGTAACTTTTTATTGTCATAATTTTAAATCAAAATATAAGGAGGCACGAAATGAAAAAAATCTTTACTTTAACTGCCCTTTTGATATTTGCGGTCATGCTTACGGGATGCTCCTCAAAAAATGAGAAAAAAGTATATGTATATAACTGGGGTGAATATATTGATCCCGAAGTACTGGATCTTTTTGAGGAAGAAACGGGTATCAAGGTAGTTTACGATGAATTTGAACAAAACGAAGATATGTATCCTAAAATTCAATCAGGGGCAGTAAATTATGATGTTGTTTGCCCTTCGGATTATATGATCCAGAAGATGATAGAAAATGATCTTTTGTATGAGATTAATTTTGATAATGTTCCCAATATAAAATATATTGATCCTGCTTACTTAAAAAGTGCCGAAGCATTTGATCCCGGCAACAAGTACTCCGTTCCTTACTGCTGGGGAACCGTGGGCATCCTGTATAACAAGACCATGGTTGACGAACCGGTAGACAGCTGGGGCATTATATTTGACGAAAAATATGCCGGCAATATCCTTATGATG
Organism: uncultured Herbinix sp.; assembly: GCA_964538605.1. GTDB lineage: Bacteria > Bacillota > Clostridia > Lachnospirales > Lachnospiraceae > Mobilitalea. Next base: position 2,064 of record CAZIHC010000115.1, read on the forward strand.
GACAGTGTAAGGGATGCATTCGGAATTGCCCTCAAATATCTCGGTTATGACTTAAACTCCACAAACGAGGCAGAACTGGAAGAAGCCAAAGCCCTGCTTCAGAAGCAATATCCTCTTGTTCAGGCTTATGTAGTTGACCAGGTCCGCGATAAGATGATAGGCGGAGAAGCTGCCATCGGTGTGATTTACTCCGGAGAAGCCATTTATACCAAAAGAGAAAATCCTGACCTTGAATATGTAGTTCCTAAAGAAGGTTCCAATGTATGGATTGATGCCTGGGTAATTCCTAAGACCAGTAAAAACAAAGAATATGCCGAAGCATTCATTAACTTTATGTGCAAACCTGAAATAGCTTTAAAGAACTTTGAATATATCACCTATTCCACCCCTAATATGGGTGCCAGAGAGCTTATTGAGGACGAGGAAATCAAAAACAGCCCTATTGCTTTCCCGCCACAGGAAATCCTTGACAGATGTACCGCTTACAAATATCTTGGCGAAGAAGTCGAAAGCCTCTATATCCAGAAATGGAATGAAGTAAAAGGGGAATAAAAAAGATTGAATTAAAGATTTGTGTTTCAGTAGCTTTAATTCAAAAAGAAATTATTTAGTGAAAGATAAGATATTAAAATTTGCATAAAGTCCTAAAGTAATTGTAAGTCAATAAATATTATTGATTATCGATAAATATTTATTGACTTACATTTTTTTATGTGATATTTTCAAGAAAAACCGGCTAAATCAAACTATGCAGCATTTTACATAAGGTTTAATTTACAGGAGGATTTAAAATGAAGAAATTTTCTCTGGTTCTGTTTACAAAGGGATTGCTGGACTTTATGTTTTTTAGCGGGATAATAATTTGTATAAGTGTCCCCTTCCTGTTTAAGCATGCAGGAAGATATATCAATATTTTTGATCTCTATTATGTACCCTTATCCATAATTTATATAATTTCAGGAATATTCGCTCTGGCAATATTAAGTGAGCTTCGCAAAATGTTCAAAACTGTAATAAATGAAAATCCCTTTATAAGGGAAAACGTAACTTCTCTTAAGAAAATGGGCATCTATGCTTTTGTTATAGCCGTACTTATGGGAGTAAAACTTATTTTTACGGTAACATTTGCTGCTTTGGTACTTATACTGGTATTTATAATTGCCGGTTTGTTTTCCCTGGTGCTTGCCCAGGTGTTTGATCAGGCCGTTACTTATAAACTTGAAAATGATCTGACTATATAAGGAGGGATTTGAGTGATTTTAGTAAATCTGGACGTTGTAATGGCTAAACGCAAAATCGGACTGGCCGAACTGGCAAAAAAAGTAGACATAACCCAGGCAAATCTCTCCATACTGAAAAACAATAAAGCAAAAGCCATCCGTTTCAGTACCCTGGATGCAATCTGCAAGGCCCTAAACTGCCAGCCCGGAGATATACTGGTATATGTTGAGGATGAAGATAATGATGGAAACGAAATCCGCAGCGATGTTAAAGCCTGACATTTACCTGTCCATATTGGCCGCCAATCAAGGCGGTTTTTTTATTTTACATATTCTTAAAATCGTATATGCTCAGCCGTAAACTAAAAGCTAATATACTTAAAGTTTTTAGATTGGTATTATTTTTATTTTACGGCCTCCCGATTCAATATATTCCGTCTGTACTTCGTAATGTAACATCATTTTTTGAAAGTCAATAAAAATTTATCGATTATCGATAAATTTTTATTGACTTTCAATTATTATTATGATAATAAATTATATAGAAATTATAAAGTCAAATAAAACTGAACCTATATAATTTTCATCTTTAAGGGGGTTATATATTATGGAACATGATGATAACAACTTGATAATTAAAATACGCCGTGAATTCGGATTTTTTGCGGGAATAAGTGTGCTTTTTGGTATATCTTCCACCGCTTTGTTTTACAGAGCAAGTGTCGGACTAAATTCACTTTTATTTACCGTGATTATTGCCGGGCTTTTTATATTTATTTCAAATAAACTAAATTTAAAGATGACACCGGAAGTTGTTTTTTGCTTATCAGGTGCCGTACTGTTGGGCCTTTCCAATGTATTAACCTCAAGCTTTAATTTGCAGTTTTTAAATAATGTAGGCATACTTTTACTTTGGGATTTCTCCTTAATCCGTTTGCTTTGCATAAAAAAATCCCCGGACTTTGCGGATAATTTGCTTGAGTTAATTAAACTTCCTTTTAACGCAATATCCTCCATAGGAATGATCTTTACAGACGGAAACCGTTTTGTTAAAAGCAAAAAGATTATAAAAAGCGACAGGCTCAGAAATATTTTAATAGGCTGCATTATTGCAATACCGCTCTTAATTATAAATCTTGCCCTTTTATCAAAAGCCGATTTGCTGTTCGGAAAAATAACAGGCAAAATGTTTTCATGGATTTTTAGCAGTGATATTTTCATTGTCCTTATATTGGTTATTTTAGCTGCCATTTGCTGTTATTCCCTCTTATGCGGGGCGGCCAAGGAAACTCCCGATGAACAAAAAGAAATCAAAGCAAGCCCGACAATAGGGATAACGATTTCTGCCATTATGCTTGCCACATACATTATTTTTTGCGGAATTCAGATTTTGTATCTTTTTGCCGGCGGAATATTTACCCTGCCCGAAGAATTTACCTATTCCGAATATGCAAGGCGCGGTTTTTTTGAGTTGCTGGCAGTTACAGGCTTTAATATAATCCTTACTTTGGTTTGTTCAAAAGTTTTTGAAGCCAACAGACGGCTAAGGTCTATACTTACAGCTATAACAGCCTGTACTTATATTATGATAGCTTCTGCCACATATCGGATGCTTTTATATATAGGGGCGTATCATCTGACTTTCTTACGGCTTTTTGTTCTCTTGTTTTTACTTATAGATGCCCTGATACTGGCCGGTGTAATCATATCCCTGTATAAGAAAAGCTTTCCCCTGTTCACGTATTCCGTAGTCGTACTTACACTATGCTACGGGGTGTTTTCCCTAAGCAGGCCGGATTACCACATAGCCGGATATCTTGTTAATCATACGGAAAAATTGGAAGAAAAAGACCTCTACTTTTTAGCCACGGAATTGTCCCTTGACGCAGCCCCGGTTGTTCTTCCGCTTTTGGAAAAGCAGTATAATTATGATATTAAGGATATAAAAGAACTGTATTATTACAGATTATTATATACTGATTCCAGGGATTTAAGGGAATATAACCTATCGTACAGCAAAGCCGCAAAGCTTATAAAAAATCGTATAGATGCCAAATAAAAGAAGTAAAAAACCGCTTGGTATGATGTTTTAGAAAATAACATACCGGGCGGTTTTTGATTGATAATGAATCTCTGTGAAGATATAATTATATATATTTAAAACAAGCTGAAAGAGGATTACATGAAAGAAATAAAACCTGAATTAAAAAATAAAATAAAGAATATCCCACCGTTACCAGGTATCTATAAAATGCTTGACAGCCGAGGACAAATTATTTATGTGGGTAAAAGCAAATGTCTGAAAAAAAGAGTGCAGTCATACTTTGTCAAAGACCATAAATGGGAAAAAATAAATAAACTTGTTTCATTTATACATGATGTTGATTTTATAGTTACCGATACACACCTGGAAGCCAGATTGCTGGAATGTGAACTTATTAAATCAATTAAGCCCTACTTTAACTCACAGATGAAAAACGACCAGGGTTATGTGTATCTTAAATTAAATGATTATAACCCATATAATGTTTTGTCTCTGGTAAATGAACGCACCGATAACTCTTATGGCCCATTCAGAAGCCGTAATCTTCTGCTGGAATTTATAAGTCTTATGAAAAATATTTACCCTGTCGGATTTGAAAATAACCGTTATGTTTTTGAGTATCATATATTCCCTGTAGTTATGGATAAGAATGATTATAATCATAATTACAAAATACTGAAAAGCATTTTTGAATTTGAAGATAAAATGAGGCTGTTTATTTCACAGGCAGAAGAAAAAATGTCAGAAGCGGCGAATGCTTACAGGTATGAAACGGCATCGGCATATAGAGATATATTAAATTGCCTTAAATATATTGAACATGGTATTAACGGTTATAAAAATCTTTTTTCCAAAAAATTGGTTTTAAAAATTCCTACGGTTGACGGAGTAAAATTGTTTTATGTAAATAAAGGAAGTATACTCTTATCCAAAAAATATAAAAGGTTATCTGACGTTTACTTAAAGAACTTCATAAATAAAGGAAATCTTATCAGTCAGAAGCAGGAATCAAAAGAAAGTCCCAATGTTTCCGATAAAGCATCCGTGGATTATCGGGATATTCTTTATTCCGAAATACGCAGCCTGCCTGGTGATATGATTTTACACATAGAATAAACCCACCGGAATTAACCCGGTGGGTTTTGTTATAAATATATGTTACATAATCTCTTTATTAAGCATAATCGCTACCTTTATACATAAGTTATATTATCTGATTCTTTCGGGAAAACCTATCTTTTTCTGAACTTTGCGTAAGGTTTTGTTGGCAAAATACTCTGCCTTTTCGGCATTATTTTTTATAATCGAATCAATGTATTCCTTGTCCTTGCTAAGTTCCGCAAATCTTTCCTGAATAGGTTTAAGCATCTGAGCTACCGCTTCACCCACAGCCAGCTTAAATTCTCCGTATCCTTTTCCTTCAAACTCTTTTTCGGTTTCTTCGATTGATTTTCCGGCAGCTATGCTGTAGATTTCAATCAGGTTACTGATACCGGGCTTGTCTTCAGAGTAACGGATTTCATTGCCCGAGTCCGTAACCGCCCTCTTGAACTTTCTGATGATAGTATCGGTATCGTCAAGAAGGAATATGCTTGCATTAGGATTCTCATCGGACTTAGACATCTTCTTGGTAGGTTCCTGCAGGCTCATAATTCTTGCGCCGGTTTTCTTAATATAAGGTTCGGGAATTGTAAATACATCCCCGTAAATCTTATTAAATCTTTCGGCTATATCCCTGGTAAGCTCCAAATGCTGCTTCTGGTCCTCTCCTACCGGAACAATATCCGACTGGAATAAAAGAATATCCGCAGCCATAAGAACCGGGTAAGTAAATAAACCGGCATTAATATTCTGAGCATGCTTGGCTGCCTTATCCTTGTACTGGGTCATACGGTTGAGTTCACCCATATAGGTAAAGCAGTTCAAAATCCAGGCAAGTTCCGCATGAGCGGAAACATGGGACTGATAGTAGAGGCAGTTTTTAACAGG
>CAZIHC010000116.1:0-7218 GCA_964538605.1 uncultured Herbinix sp.
GACGGTATGGTGGCCGGAGCGGTTCATTCCACAGCCGATGTACTTCGTGCGGCACTTCAGGTAATTAAGACAGCTCCCGGTACTAAGATGGTTTCTTCATTTTTCGTAATGGTTGTACCTAATTGTGAATATGGTGCTAACGGTACATTTATCTTCTCCGACTGTGGATTGGTTCAGAATCCTTCGGCGGAAGAGCTGGCTGAAATTGCGGCAAGCAGTGCTAAGAGTTTTGAACTTCTCGTAAATAAAGAGCCGATGGTTGCAATGCTGTCCCATTCCTCAAAGGGCAGTGCTTCTCATCCGGATGTAGATAAAGTAGTGGAAGCCACCAGAATAGCAAAAGAATTATATCCGGATATTAATCTTGACGGTGAGCTTCAGCTTGACGCCGCTATCGTTCCTTCCGTAGGAGCATCTAAAGCACCCGGAAGCAATGTGGCAGGTAAGGCAAATGTTCTGATATTCCCTGATCTGGATGCCGGAAATATCGGATATAAACTGGTAGAAAGACTGGCAAAGGCAGAGGCATACGGACCTATTACTCAGGGCCTTGCAAGACCCGTAAACGATTTATCCAGAGGATGTTCTGCTGATGATATTGTTGGTGTGGTAGCAATTACCGCCGTACAGGCTCAAGCAAACAGATAAATATGTGGAGGATAGAGAAATGAAAGTATTGGTAATAAACTGCGGCAGCTCATCATTAAAATATCAGCTGATTGATTCTGAAACCAAACAGGCTATGGCTGTCGGTATTTGTGAAAGAATAGGTATGGAGATGGGCTGCTTAAAACATACGCCGGCAGGCCGCGACAAAATTGTGATTGATGCCAAGATGGAAAATCATGATGTAGCCGTATCTATGGTCCTTAATGCACTGACAAACAAGGAATACGGTGTTATAAACGACTTATCCGAGATACAGGCAGTCGGACACAGAGTAGTCCATGGCGGGGAGAAATTCGCCCAATCAACATTAATAACGGATGAAGTTATCAATGCTATAGAAGAATGCAATGATCTGGCACCTCTTCATAATCCCGCAAACCTTATCGGAATTAAGGCTTGCAAAAACCTGATGAAAGATATCCCGATGGTAGCTGTATTTGATACGGCATTTCATCAGACTATGCCTGAGAAGGCTTATTTGTATGCCCTTCCTTTAGATTATTATAACAAATATAAAATAAGAAAATACGGTTTCCATGGGACAAGCCACAGTTATGTATCATCCAGACTGGCAGAATTCTGCGGCCTCGACATAAATAATTCAAAATTAATAGTATGTCATTTGGGTAACGGTGCAAGTATTTCTGCTGTAGTAAACGGTAAATCTGTGGATACCAGTATGGGATTTACACCTCTTGCGGGCCTTGTAATGGGTACCAGAAGCGGTGATATCGATCCTTCAATTATAGAATTCCTTGCAAAGAAAGAAAATATGAGCATTGAAGAAATCATGCATTTACTTAACAAAGGATCCGGTGTACAGGGCATGTCCAAGGTTTCCAGTGATTTCAGAGATATCAATGCAGCCATGAATGCCGGTAATGAAAATGCCAGAATAGCCTTTGATGTATTTGTATACAGAGTGGTGCATTATATAGGGGCATATGTGGCATGCATGAACGGTGTTGATGCCATAGCATTTACAGCAGGTGTCGGCGAAAATGATCCTAAAGTACGCTATGATGTATGCCAGTATCTGGGGTACTTAGGGATTAATATAGATGAAGAAGCCAATAAGCTCAGGGGAGAAGAGGTTATGATATCAACTCCCGATTCAAAGGTAAAGGTTGCCGTAATACCTACCAATGAAGAGCTTGCTATAGCAAAAGAAACAGTGGCACTTATTGGCAATAAATAAATATTCGTTGACAAATAAAAACACAGTAGTTATAATACAGTATAGTGTGTAAATCCTAAGATATGACATAAAAAATATTTAATCGGAGAGAGAAAATGCTTATATCTTTAACAGAAATTATTAATTCAAGGGGTAAATCGGAGCAATTTACAGTACCGATTGAGATGGAGAAATTCATCTATGACGGCAATTCATATGAATTTGCCCGAAAAAATCCGGTAAACCTGACTGTTTCAAATCTGGGAGACAAGAAGGTTTTAATAGAAGGATCTGCAAAGATAGCCCTGAAAGTAAACTGCAGCAGGTGTTTAAAAGAGCTGCAATATCCGATGGATATTTCTTTTACTAAAGATATAGACTTTAATCTTTCTGATGATGATCGTACCAATAATTTGGATGAAACAAACTATATTATAGGAAATAATCTGGATGTAGACATATTAATAAGGAATGAGATAATAGTCGGTTTTCCGATGAAGTTGTTATGCAGTGAGGATTGCAAAGGCATATGCATGCATTGCGGTGCCAATTTGAATGAAAAATCCTGCGACTGTGATAACACGGTTTTGGATCCTCGTATGTCTGTAATCCGGGATATCTTTAACAATTTTAAGGAGGTGTGACTATGTCTATATGTCCTAAGCAAAAGTCCTCAAAAGCAAGAAGAGATAAACGCAGGGCAAATTGGAAGATGAGTGTTCCCAATCTTGTTAAATGCAGCAAATGTGGTGAACTTATGATCCCTCACAGAGTATGTAAGGCTTGTGGCTCTTATAATAAGAAAGAAATCATCGCTACTGAGTAAATAAATTAGAATAGAATTTAAGGGTTTGGTATTTGCCAAACCCTTAATTTATATGTTTATTGATTATTTTATTGCAGCAAAATCTTATAAGCTAAAAACATAAGGTTATGTTTAGTTTGAATATTGTTTGATTGTCCTGTTTGTAAAGAAGCTGTTACTAAACCGTCGGTTGACTATTAGGAAAACCGTCAGTTGACAAAATTAATCGTATTTTAACAGTAAGTTGATTGCAGCTTTTTATATATTCATATAGAATAAAGAAAATTTATAAATACCTAACAAAAGAAAAAACGGTGCATAGAGAGGGAGTTTATGAAGGATTTACTGCTTTCACGAAAATCAAAATTTATTCTATACCTGATTGCGACTTTTATGTTTATTATTGACCATTTTGCCCAAATGGGGGTTAATGCCTTAATAATGGGAGCCATTGAAAAGAGAGATATGGCATATTTTAAGATGGTAGCTCTTATAACAATGGCTTACATTATATACGCACCATTAAATTTCCTTATTTCAAGACTGCTTAGAATAAGGTATATGAGGGATACCATACTGGATGTACGCAAGCAGGCATTTAAAAAAATTATAAATATGCCTTTCAAGCAGTATTCTCAAAAATCCAAGGATGTTTATATATCCAATCTGATTAATGATGTTAACAATTTTGAGAATAAATTTTTTATAAGCTTTTTAAACTTTCTGATAAACGTAGGCATGTTCATTATTTCTCTTGTGATCCTTACAGTCCTTGATTTAAAGCTTGCAATTGCTATGTTATTGTTTTCGGTTTTACTGTATTTCCTTGCAAGCCTTTTTACCAAAAAGACTACTTCACTGGAGCAGGAAATATCGACTTCCGGCGAAACATTTACAACAGAAATGTCCAATACGTTTAACGGTCTTGAGATATTAAAATTAAATAATATTGAAGATAAATTTTTAAATAAAAGCGTTGCTGCAATAAACCGTCTGGAAAAGAGAAAATATTTGGCCAATGTCTTCAATCATCTGCAGCGGGACGTTATTTATGTTCTGTCATTTGCGGTTTCGGTTGCTGTGGTGATTTATTTGGGTTTTCAGTTACAGAACGATATGGCCTTGTCAGAGGCAACATTATTATTTCTTCTTTCAGTTTCCGTAAGCAACTATCTGATTAATGCGTTTCCCATGTGGAATCAGGTCAAGGCTTCAACCGCAATTTATGAAAAGATAGCAAAACCTGAGGAAAGCACTGTAAAAGTAGGAAGGGGAACCAAAGAATTTAAATTTGAAGATAAAATAGAAGTTTCCCATGTGAATTTTTCCTTTGGAAACAAGCAAATTCTAAAGGATGCCTCATTTACGATAGAGAAAGGTAAAAAGTATCTTATAAAAGGAGTCAGCGGAGCAGGAAAAACCACCTTAATGAATCTGCTTGCCATGGTATATGACGACTACGAAGGAAGTATCAAGGTCGGCCGGGTGGATTACAGGGATATATCCGAAAAATCTTTTCATGAGAAGGTGGCACAACAAAAAAAGTGAAGAAATCCAGCAAAAAGGATTTATTATTGAGAGAATGCTGTCATTTGTCATGAGCCTTGAAAACTTCCTTATGAACGGTGCAATATTCGGAATGTATATATTGATAGGATATTTTTCGGTTAAAGGAAGTGTGTCGGTTGGCGAAGTACTGCTGGTTATAAACGGAGTTCAGAAGATGGCCTGGCCTTTATTTAATATCAGCGAAAGTCTCCCGAAGCTCTTTACTTCAGGGGATTTAATAAAAAAGATCGAAAAGACCCTGGAAAATACCGATACTCATGTAGAAACCGTATCTTTGCCGGATTTCAGTGAAGAAATAGAATTTAATAATGTAGAATTCGGTTACGAGGATTCCGAAGAACCTGTTCTTACCGATATTAATTTTAAAATTAAAAAGAACGGAAAATATCTGGTGGTAGGGCCAAGCGGCGGGGGAAAATCAACTTTGCTTAAATTATTCAGAAAATATTTTAACCCGACAAAAGGCATGATTCTGATTGACGGCCATAACCTGAAGGATGTAAAACGGGAAGATTATTATAAAATCATAGGAAATATAGAACAGCAGGTATTTATTTTTGAAGATACTGTACGAAATAACCTGACTCTTTATAAGGATTACTCTGAAGAAGAAATAGAAGCAGTCATAGAAGCGGCAGGACTTACGGACTTTGTAAAACAGCTTCCCAATGGTCTTGATACTGTTATTTATGACAACGGACGAAATATTTCAGGGGGAGAAAGATGCAGGATTGTAATTGCGAGAGCACTTTTAAACAAAGCAAAGATACTTTTGATGGACGAGGCTTTTGCTTCTTTTGACATGGAAAGGGCAAGGGAGATTGAAAAAACAATACTTAATCTGAAAGATATTACAGTAATCAATGTCAGCCATGTGATTTTTAAAGACACCGGAAAGATGTATGACAAAGTATTTACTGTCAAAAAAACTATTTATTAATATATAGTGAGTCCTCCTCAAAAGTAAATATAGTTTGAATTTTGTGTCTTTTCAAACGATGTTGTTGGATTATTTGCTTTATATTGTTTTATATATTTTAATGCTATATAATATGCCTATAATCAATGTCTAAAAAATATATGGAGGAGGACAAATATATGAAATTTAAAAAAATATTGTTAATATTTTTAGCAATATTGACTATTTTTTCCTTAGCCGCATGTAAGGGAAAAGAAACAGAAGATGTTAAAACTGACAATCAAGACACTACAACGGTGACAAAGGCTCCTGAAAATGAGGAAAGCAAAGACACCGCTGAAACTACGGAACCCGTTGTACTTAGAATGGCTTGGTGGGGATCTCAGGCACGCCATGAAAAGACAGTCGCTGTTATTGAGATGTATGAAAAACTGAATCCTCATGTGGATATCCAATACGAATTCTATGATTTTGACGGATATTTCACAAAATTAAACACCCTTGTTGCTTCCAACGATGTTTGGGACATAATGCAAATGGGCGGTAACTTCCCCGCATACCTGTCAAAGATTTTACCTTTGGACGAGTTCATTGAGAAAGGTATAATCGATGTTTCAAATACAACCGATGCTTTCTTAAAGACTACAAGATATGAAGGCAAACAGGTTGGTATTTCAAACGGTGTTAATACATACGGTATAGCATATGATCCCGAAATGTTTGCCGCAGCAGGTATCCCTGAGCCTCAGGAAGGCTGGACTTGGGACGATTACAAAGAAATATGCCTGCAAATTAAAGAGAAATTAGGTATTTACGGTAGTTCCAAATTTGATGATTTCGCAGCAGGATGCGGTTCAGGTATACCTCAGTATGGTCTTGAGTACAGCTTCTATGCTATGACTAACGATGATTTAGGTTTCGATGATTACACATTATTAATCGACTACATAAAGATGAGAGCTGATCTTACCGCAGCAGGTGCTTATCCTGATCCCGGTGCTCTTGCCGAAATTAAGGATATTGAAAATGACTTCCTTGTAACCGGTGAAGCTGCTATGACTTGGGTGGCAAGTAACCAGTTCATAGCATTGTCTCAGGCTGCAGGAAGAGAACTTAAGTTGGTTCCTATACCCAGAAGATATAAAGACGGCCCTGCCGGAGCAGCTATCCAGTCTTCACAGATGTTCTGTGTCTCCACAGACTCCAAGAATCCTGAAGAAGCAGCTAAATTCCTGAACTTCTTCTGGACAAATGAGGAAGCTAACAAGATTCTTGCTAATGAGCGCGGTATGTCTATATTCTCAAATGTTCTTGAAGCACTTGAACCTGATATGACTCCTGAACAGGTTAAGGTAAATGAGTTTGTTAACCTGATCGGTAGCTATGAAGTAGGCGAAATTAACCCGATCAGCCCTGCGCCTTCACAAGAAATTCAGGATTACTACAAGTTAATTATTGAAAAAGTCATATATGGTGAAATGACAGCCGAAGAAGCTGCTAAAGATTATTACGAATTTGCGAAATCCAAATTTCAATAAATCATTATCCTGAAGTAAATATTGAAATTATAGAATAATAGGAGCATATAGAACTCTTATGCTATTAAAATAGTATAAGAGTTCTAATTGCTCATGGACCCCAAAAGGGAGACGACAACATGTGGTTTAAAATTATAAGGAGGCTCCGGAATGAAGAAAAAAAATAAGAGCTCAGGTAATGGCAAATATTCCTTTAAAAAGTTTATATACAATGAAACAACCGTAGGATATGTTTTTGCTTTGCCATTTATCATAGGCTTCTTAGGATTTACAATGGTACCTATTTTATCTTCGTTTTATTATTCTTTTATGGATTATAATATGATTGATAAGGAATCTTGGGTAGGCCTTAGCAATTACATAAAACTGATGAGTGATGCAAGATTTTGGGGCTCGGTTAAAGTTACCCTTAAATATGTTGTTACCAGCGTACCTTTAAAGCTGGCATTTGCCTTGTTTATAGCTCTTATTATGACAAGGAAAACCAGACTTATCAGTTTTTACAGATCTCTTTATTATATTCCCTCTCTTATCGGTGGAA
>CAZIHC010000117.1:0-7170 GCA_964538605.1 uncultured Herbinix sp.
AAAAAGCAAAGGATTAATCCTCCAAACACCGAGAACATAACTGCCATGCGGTTTCTTTTTATATTTGATTTAAGAATCAGCCAGATGTTTTTCATTTTTCCTCCTTTCTGCTAAACCCCAACGCTCCGACAACCAGCGCAATCAATGATATAATTAGGCAAACTATAATTATCGTATTTGCTTTTTGATGCCTGCCGAATATCGTAAGATCAAAAGCAGCCTCCTGAACCTGATACATGGGAAGATATTGGGACAGTCCGTCAATTATAATTTCTTTGGAATAAGTCCCGGACAAAAACATCATCACCCACAAAACAGGTAAAATACATGCCATGGGATTTGCATCAATATATAAACCGTAAATAGCACCGATTGAAATCATAGTAAAACTGATTACTGTAAACATAAAAAACAGATATATGTTATCAAGAAAATTCGAAGCATAGTGGGCACCAAACATAAAAGTGCTGAACACCATAAGAATTAAAATCTGCAGTAAAGTCTGTGGAAGCAAACCGAATATTTTTCCAAAAAACAGTTTAACCTGGCTTATGGGGGCAATTCTTAAACGATTAATGGTATTTTCCTGACGTTCTCCCATAAAACATACGGCTCCGAGCATAACACTCATAAAACACATCATTGTCATCATAGTAATGGCATAATAATCAAGCATAGTCCGCTTTATGCCAAGATCCTTATGCTTAATATAATCAGGTTCATAATCCTTTTTATTTGCCAAAGATTGGGGATTTCTTTTTATAGTAATATTAACCGCTTTATTTAGCTGGGAAAACCCGTTCATTATACTGTTTACGGTCCTGTTTTTTATTTTGTTTAACCCTTCGTAAATATGTATTTCCATGGGGTCATTCTTAAACCAAACAACCGCATCTATACCGCCCTCTGATGCCAAACTCAAAGATACATCGAAATCATTTGATTCATCAAAGTAAAAATTCTTTCTGTCTTCAATACCCTTTATAAACTCTTTAACGGTCATAATATTTATATCGGATACACCTTCAATCCCGTAATGAATTTTGACTTCTCCTATTACTTCCTCAGCCTTATCCATATTTGAAAGCAGATTGCCAAGAAGGAAAACCAAAATTACAGGAAAAATAAAAAAGAAAAAAATATTGCTTTTATCCCTTAGAAATTCCTTGGTTTCTTTTATAATGATCTGAAACATTTACATTCCTCCCCACATGCCATAACTTACATCCTGCATCAATAATTATTATTTTTTCTGTCTTTCTTAACGAAGCTCACGTCCGGTTAAAGCCAAAAACAGGGTATCAAGGTTCGGAAGTTCCGATTTTACACTGATAATAGGAAGACCAAAATTCATAAATTCCTGTATTATTCGGCCTAAATTATTCTGTCCGATGGATATGTCAAGCTTTATGACCGAATCTTCCAAGGAAATCCCTTTTACACCCGGCATCAGTTTTATTTTCTTTTCGAAGGCCTCCTTTTGTAAATTCACAGGTATTCTGGTTTTAATGAAAACCGTCTGTACATCGGTTACCATAGAAACCAGTTCTGTTTCTGTTCCGCAGGCAATCAGCTGTCCCTTATCTATAATGGCAATCCTGTCACAGATTTGCTCAACCTCCTGCATATAGTGGGAAGTGTAAATGACGGTGGCCCCCCTGTCCCGTAATAGTCTTATGGAATTTAAAATATGTTCCCTGGACTGGGCATCTACCCCCACAGTAGGTTCGTCAAGGACTATCAGTTTCGGATTATGGGCAATTCCGCAGGCTATATTTAGCCTTCTTCTCATTCCTCCCGACATTTGCTTTGGCTTTGCTTTCATCTTGTCAGATAAGCCCACAAATTCCAGAGCTTCCTTGGCATTTCTTGTAAGATCGCTTTTACCGTATCCGTAAAGGGAAGCAAAGAATTTCACATTTTCAAGCGCATTTAGATGATCATAGATTGCTATATCCTGCGGCACCATTCCGATAAGACGTTTTATTTCCGATTTATGCTCCCGGATATCCATTCCGTCGATAGTAACCTTTCCTTTATCAAAATCGGTTAATGTTGTTATGATATTTAAAGTTGTGGATTTACCGGCTCCGTTTGGGCCAAGAAGACCGAATATTTCACCTTTCGATACCGTAAAACTCAAATGATCCACAGCCGTAATGTCTCCGTATTTTTTTACCAGATTTTCCACTACTACATACGACATAATTAACCTCCCCAAAATTAATATTTATAGTATTATTCTTCTGAAAAATCATATATTGAAATATCCTTCTGAAAAATCAGATATCAAAAAAAGATTTAGGCAAAAATCATTATCATAATAATAAACCGAATTTCCGTTAATATGAAGTGACATATGCATAATTTGGGTATTACAAATGTCATGTTTTAATGGGTTACGATATTGTTAATAATTATCAAACATTTATCAAAAGGCAAACTTAGAAAGCTTTATACTTTTCATATTTTTTCAATTTACTTTAATAACCTTTCATTACTAATAAAGCATTTAAAATAAGATACCTGCAGCTAATTTATATCAGTGTTTAGTACTTCGAATTATGCCAAGTGTTTAAAACTCATTGAAAAATATAGTATTTTCATTTATAATTTCCTTAGTTAACTTACAGACAATTACAAGGAGGAATACCAATGTCAACTAATGTTTATGACATATTAAAGGAACGCGGGTTTATAGAGCAATGTACCCATGAAGATGAAGTCCGAGAATTATTAGGTAAGGAATCCGTTACCTTTTATATAGGTTTTGATGCAACTGCAGACAGCTTAACCGCCGGTCATTTCCTTACCATAATGGCCATGATGCATATGCAAAGGGCAGGCCACAGGCCAATCGCCTTACTTGGCGGCGGTACCACTATGATCGGTGACCCTACAGGAAAATCCGACATGCGGAGCTTAATGGACAGGGAAACCATAGAATATAATGCTTCCAGATTTAAGGAACAGCTTTCAAAGTTCCTCGATTTTTCCGACGGTAAAGCAATTCTTGCCAATAACGCCGACTGGCTTTTAGACCTTAATTATGTAGATTTTTTAAGGGAAATCGGAATTCACTTCTCAGTTAATAAAATGCTTACCGCAGAATGCTACAAGCAAAGAATGGAAAGAGGATTAACATTCTTTGAATTTAACTATATGCTAATGCAGTCCTATGACTTCTGGAAGCTGCATAAATTATATGACTGCAAGCTGCAGATGGGCGGAAACGACCAGTGGTCCAATATTATAGGCGGTGTAGAGTTAATCAGACGTAAAGAGCAAAAGCCTGCATACGGCCTTACTCTTAAACTTCTTACCACCAGTGACGGTGTAAAGATGGGCAAGACCATGAAGGGAGCCGTCTGGTTGGATCCTAATAAAACTTCTCCTTATGAGTTCTATCAGTATTGGAGAAATATCGAAGATGTCAAGGTTGAAGAATGCCTGGCTCTTTTAACCTTCCTTCCTATGGACGAAGTAAGAAGACTGGGAGCCCTTCAGGGAGCTGAAATCAACCAGGCAAAAGAAGTTCTTGCTTATGAAATTACCAAGATTGTCCACGGCGAGGAAGAAGCCATAAAAGCCAGGGAAGCATCCAGAGCCTTATTCGGTGAAGGTGCAAAAGCCGAAGATATTCCTACCACCTCTTATCCTGCATCCAGATTTGCAGAAGGTATCGATATAATTACCATGATGTGCGATGCAAAACTGGCAAGTTCCCGTTCCGATGCCCGCCGTACTATACAGCAGGGCGGCGTAACCGTAAACAATAAAAAAGTTGAAAACTTTGATCTGGTACTTACAGATAAAGATTTCGAAGACGGAGCCATCCTGATAAGAAAAGGCAAGAAATCCTATCACAGATTTATAGCAGAATAATTTACCTGATATCCGACAGCAACTCTATTTGACCGGACCTGATGTAAGCAAGGGGTTATATTTAAATCAGAAATGGAGTTGAAAATTATGCAAAAATTCATCCCGTTTTTTCAAGGAGAAAGAAGAATAATAACGGAAAAACTGGCCGATTATTTTGAACAGTGCGGTTTAGAATCAAAAATCCATTATGACGAAACATTGGATGCTTATATCCTGTCGGTTCCGGAAGATAAAGTAATTGAGTCCAAAAAATATTACCAGGAATTTTACTTTAAAGAACGGGATCGTGTAGAGCAGGAAGAAAAGAATAAGGATTTCTTAAAAAATTATGACGAATCCAATATGCTTGCTAAGACTTCTTTGGATGGAACCCCTTCGACGGATGAAAATGATTCCGACATAAATGATTTTGCAGACCTTTATGATATTGACGATAATATAGCTGCAGCTGCTGATAACAGGGATGAAGATCCGGATGAAGCAGGTTATTCCGAATATGCCGATAATTCCGATTCAGAGCATACCAATTATGACGACAGAACCGAGTACGTCAATCAGGCAACTTCCGCTGATTTGGATGAAGATTTTGAGCTTACGGATTATTACCTTTCTTCGGATAATGCCGACCTTTCTCATGATGACGGTCCGGCCGGTCAAACCGCAGAAGGATCTGAAGAAGAATTTGAAGAAGAAAATGAAGATGAAGATAAGGCTGCATTAAGGCGTCTGCTTTCCGGCTCGGGCAGTTATGTATTTAAGTCTGAAAAATACAAGGATTATATCGGAAGCTTTTATATATTCCTATTGATAGGTATAGGCGGAATAATTTTCGTAATTTTAAATCTTTTAAAAGTGTTGAATATTCTTAACGGTCTTTTCCCCAACCTTATTATGGGCGCTCTTTTCATATTCTTTATCTGTGAAGGCGTCTCTTCTGGAATTAAAGCAAAACGGCTAAAAGAAGAAGCAAAGGAAGAAGACCAACTGACCGAAAAAATTAATGAATGGCTTCAAGAAACTGTAACAAAAGAGTTTTTGGATTCTATCGGCCATAACGAATCTTCTGAGGAACTTGACTATATTAAAAAAGCCGATACCATTCGGGATATGCTGATTAAGGAATTCGGTGATATAAATACGGATTATTTGGACCGCCTGATTGAGGAATATTATAATAAGAATTTTGGTTAAGGAAAAAAGAAACACAGGTTTCATAAAAGCGTCAGACTATATTTTGTATCTGTCTGACGCTTATTTTTTTCAATCTTACAGATTTAATTTACATAATATTATTATGTTTTTAGCTATTTTTTATCATCCATTACTCCGCTTCTGTTTTCTCTAAAGAATAAATCCAAAACTGCCGCCATATCTTTTTATCTCTATTTATGATACCTTTAATTTCGCTATATCATAATAAAACGATTTAATCAAACATTTACCCCAATAATAATTGTCAACTTTTACATCCGAATCAGTTGACATACCGAAAAGTTCTGATATACTAATCTCATAATTTCATTAATTATTAATACCTAGGTATTTCTTTATATCATAATTTAAAGTACTATTTATGACCTATTAACTTTCACATGTTGCCTTATAAGGTAAATATCACAAAACCAGACTATCTAAAATATTTAATTTAAAACAAACTATATAAACATTTAACCTATCTAAAATAAAATACGTAAAAAGAAGGAAAGTTCCATGGAATTAAAAGAGCAGATATTAAAAATATTGGAAGAAAACAGAGGAAAAAGCATAAGCGGAGCCTGGATGGCAAAAAAACTTTTTGTAACCAGAAGTGCTGTCTGGAAGCAGATAAAAGAACTTCAGAACGAAGGATATGAAATTGAAGCCGTACCAAATCGCGGATACAGCCTAAAACCCTGTAATGATATTCTGACCGCCCAGAGCATAATACCCTATCTTAAGGGAAAAGCAACAGGCTTTATCCTTGATGTAAGAAAAACAGTAACCTCCACCAACACAATTGCAAAAGAAATGGCTGCAAACGGTGCCAAAGAAGGTACCGTAATTATAGCCTCACACCAGACGGAAGGCAGGGGCCGCATGGGCCGTACTTTCTACTCTCCCGCCTCCACGGGAATATATATGTCCCTTATATTAAGGCCAAAACTAAGCCTTGAAGATTCCCTTCTGATTACAACCGGTGCCGCAGTGGCAGTGGCCAAAGCCATCGAAGAGCTTACCCACAGGGAAGTTCAAATCAAATGGGTTAACGATCTTTTTATGGACGGCAAAAAAGTATGCGGAATTCTTACGGAAGCATCTTTAAATGTTGAAAACGGCGGTCTGGAATATGCCGTTGTGGGAATCGGTATAAATGTAAGTACCAGAGATTTTCCCGACGATATAAAAGAAGTGGCCGGTTCTATATTTTCGGATAAACCTAAAGATCAGCCTGTTACTTCAATGCTTGCTGCCTATGTCTTAAATAACCTGGCAGAAACTATGGATAACTTGACCGACAAATCTTATCTGGAAGATTACAAAAAACGGTCCTTCCTTCTGGGAAAGAATATAAATGTTCTTAATGGGGATAAGGTCCTGAAAGCCAGAGCTTTAGATATTGACGACAGGGCAAGGCTTATTGTCGAATATCCGGATTCCACAAAAGAAGCTTTGACATCCGGTGAAGTCAGTATTCGTATCGATATGCAGGATAATAATAAGTATTTATATAATAAAAACTTTTAAATTTAGTGCCTTTATGTTTTGGTTTATGAGTATTTTTATTTCAGCGCGCCAAAATGCAATAAGTATAGCTAAATTAAATTAATTAATAAAGGAGCAGCAAGATGACAGAATTAAGAAGAATATCAATCAAAAATCTTATTTACACAGGAATGTTTACAGCCGTAATCTGTGTGCTTTCCCAAATTATTATTCCCTTGGAACCTGTACCTTTCAGCCTGTCCCTTTTAGCCATATATTTGACCGGAGCCCTGCTTGAACCCCGTTATGCATTTCTGGCCGCGTTAACTTACGTGCTTCTTGGGACTTTCGGACTTCCTGTATTTGCAGGCTTTACCGGAGGCCCCCATATACTTACCGATATGACGGGAGGTTTTATTATGGCATATCCGATTATGGCTTTTGTAACATCTGTATTTTTCAAATTGTCAAAAAATATAAAATCCTTAATATACATAATCCTTCCGGTTTTGGGGATGATTATATCTTTGTTAATATGCTATTTGCTTGGCACCCTTTGGTTTTCATATGTAACCGGCTCTGCAATATATTATGCCCTTTCGG
>CAZIHC010000118.1:0-7136 GCA_964538605.1 uncultured Herbinix sp.
ATAATGCGGGTATACAGCCTGTGCAGGTAGACCAGAAAATAATTGATCTACTGAAATTTTCAGTTGAAGCTTACGAATTATCCAAAGGTAGAGTCAATATCGGTATGGGTGCCGTTCTTAAAATATGGCATGACTACCGCACTCAGGGTATTGATGATCCCTTAAATGCAAAACTTCCGCCTATGGAGCTTCTAATAGAAGCAAAGCAGCATACCGACCTAAATAATCTGGTAATAGACGAGTCCAATTCTACCGTATATCTTAAGGACAGTAAAATGAGCCTAGATGTCGGTGCCATAGCCAAAGGTTATGCAGTCGAACGTGTAGTACAGGCTGCAAAAGAAAAAGGATATACAGACTTTTTACTTAGCGTAGGTGGCAATGTCCGAGCTGTGGGTGCAAAAGGCAAAGAAAAGCTTTCCTGGAACGTTGGAATACAAAACCCCGATAAAAGCTCAGAACAAACCAGCCTATATACCCTTGCCCTAAAAGATATGTCCCTGGTATCCAGCGGAAATTACGAAAGGTATTACACAGTTGACGGTAAAATTTATCATCACATAATAGACCCCGATACTCTCATGCCTGCCGAATACTTTACGGCTATATCGATAGTCTGCGAAGATTCCGGCCTGGCTGATGCCTTATCGACAGCTATTTACTGTATGCCTTTTGATGAAGGCATAGCTCTTATTGAAAGCCTGGATGGCATAGAAGCCCTGTGGGTCTTTCCCGATAAAACCATGAAATACAGCTCAGGATTTGAATCATTTATAAAGCAGCAATAAAACAAGGGTGTTTCATATATCAGGCATTTAACTTAAAACATAATTATAAGCCGAAAATAATTTAGCCTAAAACCAAATTAATAATAAAGGGTATATAATATATTCATAAATCAACGGGATATAAGGTATAACCGAAATATACCGATAAAAATACACCTGCCGTATTTTGTACGTCTGGCGGCTAATCCGAATGACGTCCGTATTACGGCAGGTGTTCTTATACCTTTATTATATTATAAAATTATATTACCCCGTTGTTTTATATCCAAATGCGTTGTCACAAAAGTCACATCATTAGTCCTGTATCGGTATTAATGGTTGGCTTTATATTATTCCGCCAAATTATGAAAACCATCTTACAGGTCTTTGATCCAGCAGCGCCTGCGTTTATGCTGCCTGGTTTCATAGTGTCTCCAAAGCGCCAGGACCTGATGGTTTGTTTCCAGTTCGGGGCCGGTCTCCGCAAACTTTATGTTGTTTTTTCTGGCTGATTCGGTCATAGAGTGCAGCAAGACCGCTGTGAGCCCTTTATTTTGCATTTTCGGTACTACTCCGACCAGGAACAGGTCTAAAACTTCTGTGGTTGCGTATGGAGCCCTTAATATCCTGTACCAGCCAAACGGAAACAGTCTTCCGTTACTTTTCTTTACAGCCTTGTTCATTGAAGGTGCCGCAAGCCCGAACCCGACCAATTCGTCATTTTCATTCACAATAAATTTTACATAATCGGTATTTATTATTAAAATAAATTGGCGATAGTATTTCATAATCTGAGCCGGTGTCAGTTCCACAGTGCCGTACAGATGCTTGTATGCTTCATTTATAAGATCAAATACCTTAGGCAAAAAAGGCTTTATTTCTTTTTTTGACTTAGGTTCTATAAGCCTTAAATTATACCTTTTTAACACCAGTTCGGATAATTTACTTAACTTTTCATTGGGCTTTTCGGGCATCTTTATCTGATTTTCAATCCAGTCGATGTCTTTTCGGTATCCCAGGTTTTCCATGTGTTTAATATAATAGGGATGGTTATATATGGTGATAAACATCCCGTCTTCTTCAAATCCCTCTATAAGCATTCCTTCCTGATCCAAATCACAAAATCCGATAGGACCGTGTATTTGCGTTAAGCCTTCTGCTCTTCCCCACTCTTCTACTGCTTTAAATAATGCGGCTGATACTTCCGGATCATCAATAAAGTCCACTCTTGAAAACCTAATCCGTTTTGTCTGCCATTTCTTATTGGCCGCATCATTGATTATTCCGGCAATCCTGCCGACACATTTGCCGTCTTTAAAGGCCAAAAACTGCTTAACCCTGCAATACTCATATGCCGGATTTTTTTTCGGATCAAAATTTTTGTACTCATCGGAAACCAAATCCGGAATGGCCTGAGGAACGTCCTTATACATATCCGCATTAAAAGATGCGAAAAGCTTCCGTTCCTTTCTTGTTTTAACCTCTCTAACCTCTACCACACGCGTCACCCCTGTATAAATAAACTGTGAAACAGAATATAAATTCTGTTTCATAGTTTATTTTAAAATAAATTTTGGTGCAACGCAATCCAATTTGTCGATGATTTTAATTTTATGTCTGAAATTGTATTTAATTTTATATCATGCTTTTATAATGTCTTTTATACTTTCGCTTATTCTTCTTGCCACATAGGGATTATTCATGGTATACAGATGAATTCCGTCCACGCCGTGGGAAACTAAATCGACTATCTGATCGACTGCATAAGCTATTCCGGCTTCCCTGATTGCCTCAGGAGAATGTTCAAAACGCTGCATCATTTTTGTAAATTTGGGAGGAAGGCTGGCTCCACACAGTGTTACCATTCTTTCTATCTGAGCCTTATTGATAACAGGCATAATTCCGGCCTGTATAGGCACATCTATCCCTGCTTCCCTTGCCTTTTCAAGAAAATTATAAAAATATGAGTTGTCAAAAAAGAGCTGGGAAATCAGATGCTGTGCTCCGGCTTCCACCTTTTTTTTAAGATACATAATATCCTGATCCAGGTTCTCCGCATCCACATGCCCTTCCGGATAACAGGCGGCGGATATGTAAAAATCCCCTCTTTCTTTTATGTAATGTATCAGTTCGCTGGCATAAGAAAATTCCTTTTTCGGAGGGATATTAGGATTTCTGTCTCCCCTAAGGGCAAGTATATTTTTTATTCCATTATTTTTTAAAAGGTCAAGAATTTGATCTATCTCTTTTGATGTATAGTTAACACATGTCAGATGGGCAAGAGGGATAATACCGTATTTGCTTTGTATGGTAGAAGCAATATCACAGGTTGAAGTATCCGCAGCATTGCCTCCGGCCCCATATGTGACACTGATAAAATCCGGCTTAAGGTCTTTTAAATCATCCAGGGTTTTATAAATTGTATCTATCGGGCTGGTTTTCTTGGGCGGAAATACCTCAAATGAAAAGACTACCTTATTTTTCCCAAACAATGATGATATCCGCATAAAGATGCTCCTTTCCTGCCGATGAAAAACTTTTTAACCAATTAAACAGGTAAGACATAATCCGGTCAAACTAAAAAAACTTTTAAATATTGTAGCTTTTGTGCCAGATTATGTCAAGAAAAGAAGCTTAATATAGCTCCCTTTCTATACCAACGATTTCCCCTTCCGTATTCCCTTCCACAAATCCTATTACGGTATCTATAATTTTATCCGCATGGGCATTGCTAGTTGTTACGCACGCAAACCCCAGAACAATACTTTGGTGAATATCCTGGTTTTCAACTTCTGAGATTGACACATTAAATTTATTTCTGACTTTTGAACATAAGCTTTTTACTATCATTCTTTTTTCTTTTAAGGAATGGACCCAAGGTACGTAAATTTTAATTTTAACTATTCCCACTACCATAACTTTTCCTCTATTCTAAAAATATTTATACCCACAAATTTACTATTTGTACTAAGTTAAGTCAAATGTATTTTTTATATTGTACTTTATTTAAAGTCTGCATCGACATACGATTTATATACATAAATGAATAAGCATTATATTATTGCACAAATTATCTATCAAAGAGCATTTAGTTTAATATCAACCATATTAAGGGATATAGTATGAATACGGAAAAAAGATTAACAAAAGCCTATAAAGAAGCTACTATTGAATATTTTGACAAAGATTCAAAATATATTATCTTTAGCGATATACACCGCGGTGACGACAGTGTATCCGATGAATTTGCCCGTAATCAGGCGATTTTTCTTCATGCCCTGAATCATTATTACAATAACGGCTATATTTTGGTGGAAGCCGGGGACGGGGATGAATTATGGGAACATAAGAATTTTAAAGATATCCGCCTTGCCCATAAAGATGTTTTTATAGCTATGAAAAAATTTCATGATGAAGGACGGCTCAGAATCCTTTACGGAAATCACAATATATTTCTGAAAAATTTGGATTATGTACGGAATAATTATTACCAATTTTATGACGAATACGAGCAAAAAAAGGTAGATCTTTTTAAAGGTTTAAAACCTATTGAAGCACTGGTTTTAAAACACCGCGTAACCGATCAGGAAATTTTAATTGTCCACGGCCATCAGGGAGATTTTATTAATGACCAGTTCTGGTATGTATCCATGCTTCTTTTACGCTACTTTTGGAGGTTCTTGCATGTCGTCGGTTTTGAAAACCCTTCCAGTCCCGCCAGGAATATGTACAAAAGGCATAAGGTCGAAAAAAATTATAACAAATGGATAAAAAAACATAAAATTATGTTAATCTGTGGCCATACCCACAGGGCTAAATTCCCCAAAAAAGGCGAACTTCCGTATTTTAATACCGGCTGCTGCATTAATACCAGAGGTATTCCGGGTATCGAAATCGCAAACGATCAAGTTTTGATGGTCGACTGGAGAATAAAAGCCGATGACAGTGGAGTCATGCATATAGAAAGAACCGTGGTAAGAGGGCCGGAACCTATAGAAATTTATGATATAAGGAACACAAACATTAACACCGTAAAAACCCCTACCATGCAAATGCAATAACCTGGATTTAACGGATAAAATCAAGGCATTATTTTTAAAATACCCATATAATATAATTAGAGAAGAAACTTTACTTAAAATTTGTATTGAGTTATAATGATGACTAAAGTACAAAGCATCAGAGGAATACAGCCATGAAGATGAATATAGATAATTATTCGATAAATTATAAAATTACCGGTCATGGAGAAACGGTTGTCATATTGCAGGGCTGGGGAACAAGTATGGACTTGTATGATACCATAGCCGGCTCTATTAATTCTCATTACAGGGTTATTCAGCTTGATTTTCCCGGCTTTGGTCAAAGCGATGAGCCTAAAGAGCCCTGGTCGGTAGACGATTATGCCGATTTTGTGTTGAAATTTTTAAATAAATTGGAGGTTAAGGAAGCCTCCTTTATAGGCCATTCCTACGGTGGCCGGGTTATCATAAAACTGGCAAGCAGGGATAGCCTTCCTATAAAAATAAATAAATTAGTTTTGATAGACAGTGCGGGAATTTTACCGAAAAAAACATTTAAGCAAAAGGTTAGAATTAAAATATTTAAGACGGTAAACCGCTTATCCCGCACAAAGCTAGCCCAAGCCTTTTTCAAAGATGCAATAGAAAGCTGGAAAAGCAAACAAGGTTCTGCCGATTACCGTAATGCCTCCCCGATTATGAGGCAGTGTCTTGTTAAGGCGGTAAACGAAGATCTTACAGCTTATCTTAGTAAAATAAAGGCAGAAACCTTACTTATTTGGGGTGATAAGGATACTGCAACCCCGATTAGTGATGCCTACATAATGGAAAAGGCCATCCCCAATGCAGGCCTGGTTGTGCTTAAAGGTGCGGGGCATTATTCTTTTCTTGATCAACCTTATATATTTGACCGGGTTATGAAATCATATTTTAAAATAAGCTAATAATATACGGAACGGAGCCTATAAAATGGAATTTATAGATTATATATATTTAGTTAACCTTATTGTTGTCATTTTATCTTTTATTTTTGTGCTGAGATATAATCTCCATATGTTTCAGCTTAACGGTTATAAAAACAAAGTACATTTAAGGTGGCTTAAGATAAACAGACAAAAACAGGCCATTCTTGTAATTTTTCTGGTAAGTGCGGTACTTGCGGCAGTTGCCCGTATTTTCGCCCTTGCCCTTTTGATGTTAATAGGATCATTTATAGTATTACTATATTATTATATCTTAAGCAAAGCCAAGGCAAAGAAAAAACTGGTTTATACAAACAGGGTAAAAAGATTGATTGCTACAAATTTAATACTGGCAGTTATTTTAACCGGATTAATATTTCCCGCAACAACATTGACCGATTTTACTTTTATCCGGAAGGCTGTCCTAGGTGCAACACTGGTTAATCTAATTGAACCCTTGTTGGTAATCTTATCAAATATATTAAATAAGCCTATCGAAAAAAGTATTAACAATTATTATATAAATGATGCAAAAAAAATCCTCAAACAGTGTCCCAACCTGCTGGTTATAGGTATAACCGGCAGCTATGGAAAAACCAGTGTCAAGCATTTTCTTTCCGCTTTACTTCAGGCAAAATACAATGTGCTTATGACCCCAGAAAGTTATAATACTCCCATGGGTGTCGTTAAAACAATAAGATCCGGCTTAAAACCGGTCTATGACATCTTTGTATGTGAAATGGGGGCAAGAAATATAGGGGATATAAAGGAAATCTGTGATATAGTAAGTCCCACCCATGGAATAATCACCTCAATCGGCCCTCAGCATCTGGAATCCTTTAAAACTATAGATAACATAATCAAAACAAAATTTGAGTTGGCCGATGCCTTGCCCAAAGAAGGCCTTATATTCCTTAACGGTGATAACGAATATATTAAAAATAAAGAAGGACTAAACCATCCCATTTATTACGGTATAGATAATCCGAATGTGGATTACCGTGCCGTTGATATAACGGTATCCTTAAAAGGAACGGAGTTTACGGTCATTTCTCCAAAAAAAGAAGAAGTCCGTTTCCAGACGAAGCTTTTGGGGCGCCACAATGTAGTTAACATAGTCGGTGCTATTGCCGTATCAAACACCCTGGGTATTCCTTTAGAAGACCTTATTATACCCGTAAGAAGATTGCAGCCGGTACAGCACAGGTTGCAGCTGATTGAAAAAGGAAGCAATATAACCATAATTGACGATGCCTTTAATTCCAACCCTGCCGGCTCTAAGGCAGCTTTAGATACCCTTGCCCTGTTTGACGGATTAAGAATCCTTATTACCCCCGGCATGGTTGAACTGGGAGACAAGGAGGATTATTATAACAAAGAATTCG
>CAZIHC010000119.1:0-7132 GCA_964538605.1 uncultured Herbinix sp.
GATGCTTAAGCTTTTTATGCAGCATCTTTTGAAAACCTCCTTTGCAGCGTTAATCCTGCTCCTATTATCGCCACAATAAAAAATGTAATAATAACCGCCCCTGCTGATAACCTTTGATAATTAAATTTAAGGAAATGGTTATTCATATAGTACTGCAATGTATAGCTATAGTCTGGAGGATAATTGGTCCCGTAATATAAATAGCTTTCACGAAAGATTTTGAAGGAATTAACTATAGATAACAATATCGAAAAGAAAATTGAAGGAAAAATTAACGGTATCGTAATATACCTATGTAACTGTAAATTACTTACACCATCCAATCTTGCAGCATCTCTAACATCTCTATCTATTGTTGTAAGTGCAGCAGTAAGTATAATCATCAGTATTCCGATATTTTTCCATATAAAAAGCAAATAAACCGGAATAACCGAATTAAAAGACGAAAACACCATTTTCCATACAGTTATTACCCCTGCTGCAGGCAATACCATAGGAAGAATAAATGCGACCCTGGTTATAGCCAGCCGTTTATTCGTATTAAAGAGAAAAATAGATAAAATCAGGGCCAATGCAACAATAAACGGAACTGCAAGTAATATAAGCAGAACCGTATTTTTTATTGCCAAGTGAAAATATTCGTTTTTTAATACTTCAATATAATTTTTTAACCCCACAAATTTTTTATTAAACTGATTCTCCAGCAATGAATAGTAAAGTATCCGTACATATGGAATTATGTAAAACAAAAAAATTCCTGCCAAACTGGGTATAAGACACAGCTTGCATTTTGTATTGAATCGCAAATATACTTCCTCCTTTAAAAAGATACTCAGATATTACAATATACTGCATATATTGTCAAGCTGTCCCAATTATAAACCCCAGATATTACTTTATGTATAAAATGACGTCGACATTTTAATCCATATAATGTAACATTTATACACCTAATTGTTAAATCTATATCATATTTACTTATGTATTATTTAAAACCCATTATTTAAAGATTCACGTAACTAAAAATAGATAATTTTAAGGGTGTCTAATTTATTTGAATTACTTATAAATTTGGTAATGGGCTATACAAACCCTAATTTTTCATATTTTACATTTTTATTATATCCGGCAAAGGGTGATAATTTGAATAAGCTATTATGTACCATTATATTAGCCACAACTATTTTATCCGGCTGTACATTAAAAAGGAACGATATACAGGTAAATAATAATTCATCAATATTTACCTATGATATAGACAATGTTAGCTCCTTTACCGTAGGAAATGACAGAACTCTTTATACTGCCGTAAGAGACAGCGACAAACTATATTCTTATGATCCAAACGGAAAGTTAATAGGGGAATATGTAATTGGCGAAGGGTATAATACCAACTTATGCATTGAAAATGAATATCTTTATTGCTTCTCATATATGGATCAAGGTATGGTTTTAAAACGGTTGAATTTAAATACAGGTAGTGTTGATGAATATGCTCTTGACAGTAATATAACTTCATTAATCAGAATGGAGGTTATTAATGACAAGGTATTCTTTATAAAATGGAGCGATGACCATAACGATGAAGGTCATTATCATGACGAAGAATTGGAACAGGTTAAATATGATGAATATGATGATTACTATTATCTAGGTGAAGAAGCTGTTTATTACGATCTTAATACAAAGACCTTGCATCCTTTAAACATACCTAACGTGATCCTGTTTGCCAAAGTAAATAAAGATAAATTATTATTTTATGCATATGACAGTACCGGCGGATATTATTTTATGACCTACGATATCAACAAGCAGGAATTTGGTCAAAAAATTTATAACAATGACATAGGATATACCTTTTCTTTCGCATATGACTCAGAGAATGATCAGATTATTTACTCAAAACATAGTACAAGAAAGTTATATATAACAGGAAAAGATAATTCTTCCGTTAAGGCTGAGCTTATGTCGGATGTGGTTGCCACTTCCGGAAATGATGTGTGTTATTTAGACGGTTATACTTATATACTTGATAATATAAGCGGCAAGGTATCAAGAATCTTTAATGCCAATACCCTAAAAAACAATAAACCGATTAAAATAGTACAACCCTCATTCTATTTGGATATTCCCCCCGGGTGCGGTTACAATATTGAACCGGCAACAGTTTCTGACGAAAACTTTGCTTTGATAGTTCAGGCCGGTGATACTGATTATGATTTATGCCTGATGTCCTCAAATCATTATTTCTCAAGAAGTTTACGGGACAAGGAAATTTTCTATCCTCTTAATGATATACCTGAAGTTGCGGCTTACCTTGACTCTTGCTTTCCTTATTTAAAAGAAGCAGCAACATTAAAAAACGGAGCCATCTGGATGATTCCTATAGCTGTGAATGCCAATTGCATTGTATACAACCCTGCCAATTGCTTAGCAGAAGGCGTTGATATGAGCAAAATTGAAAGTTTTCAGAATCTTATTGATGCAATTAAGATCTTATACAATAACCCACAAAACAAAAACCGATTTACCTTTCCTCTTTGTTGGGTTGAGTTCAATGCAATTTCTCAATATATTAACTTTTACGGAATCACAGATAATAATGCACATTTTGATACCCCGTTGTTTCGTGAGTTATGTACTTTTCTAAAAGAAATCAATTCATTATCATTTGATGCAAGACTCTACCAGCCATATGAGACAGAAGTTGATAGTTTTTATGATAATTACTTATTGGAATTATCAATTTATAAATTCAGGCCGTACGACGAAAGCGCTTATCGACTTCTTAACGCCATTCCTATGCCTGGCGTAAATCCGGAAAACTTTTATCGTAATTTAAACGGGGATGGTTACCTGTACAAAACAGATGCAAATGAAAATAAAACCCTTATATTGGACCAAAAGGTTTATTCAATTAACGTAATTAATAACTACATATATTTTATCAGCGAGGATATGAACAATAAAATTTGCAGGACTGATATGGAGGGAAAAAATTTAACGGTACTTTGTGATGACATAGCGTATTTTATGATGGTAAGTGAAGACAGTATTTATTACACTGACGATAAAGGCCATCTTTATCGGCTGTCCCATGACGGTGAAGATAAAAAACTCCTGAGCGATAAACACTGTGCATGGCCAATTTTATACCGAGACTACATCATATTTTGCTCAGCCAATGAAAAATATAAACTACTTGCCGTTAATATCAACTCGGGGGATATAGTTGAAATTTCAGAATACGGATTTACGCCAACCGTCTATGAAGATACGATTTACACTCAGAATAAAGATAACGGATATATAAATGTTTTGGATTTGCAAACCGGTGATATTATAAATTCCATTAATTACTGTGGACAACAATTTTACCCTACAAATAAAGGCTGTTTTTTCACCAATTTAAGCGATATATTTTTCCTTAGTAATGAAACTAAAGAGATTTCTCTTATTTCAATTGAAGATACAGATGATGAAAATAGTTCAAAAAATAAAAGAATTATCAGTTTGCTTCACTGTGATGATGAGAGCATTTATTTTTCAGTAAAAATAAAAGATGACACTTATTTAAAATATTTATATCTTCTGACAAATGAAATCCTGGATTTATAGTTCTTCGTCTATTTATACTTCTAATGTCCAATTATATAAAATATAACGATAATAAATAATTCCAAAATAAAAACACCTGCTGTAAATTGTGCAATACCGGATAATAATATAGTCTGTTATCGCACAACCGCAGCAGGTGTACTTATATCATGTAAGAAATTCTTAAATGAATTAATATTAAATTTATTTTTACTTCTGTACCAAATGAACGGCAAATCCACCGAACTCTTCATTCAAATATATAGCTATTAATTTGCCGTTTTTATCATATTTCTTGCTTTCTTCATTAAAGGTAAAGCCCTGCTGGCTAAGATGGAATATAGCCCTTTCAATATAATTGGTCTGTATTGCAATATGGCCGTTTTTACCCAGATAAGGCTGTTTCATTACTTCTATGCCTGTACCTGCAAATATGGAGCTGATACCCGCTTTCTTTACAAAGCCGAATAATTTCTCAAAGGAACCAGCAATTTTGTCAGCCTCTTCCTCATTTTCAGCATTAATACCGATATGACGAAGTTCGAAACCAAGCATCTTGTTTACCGCTTCTCTGGTTAACTCGGTTATCTTGTCAAATGCGCCCTCTTTAACCAGTTCGTCCTTAACCATCCAGCTTCCACCACATGCTATTATCTTAGGGAAGTCCAGATAGGAAGTAAGATTCGAAGCATTTATGCCTCCTGTAGGCATAAATTTCATATTTACATAAGGAGCCGAGATAGCTTTTATAAAAGGAAGGCCGCCTGCCGCTTCGGCAGGAAAGAACTTAACCACATCAAGGCCAAATTCAATGGCAGCTTCTATATCGCTTGGTGTAGAGCAACCCGGTGTAATAGGAATATTTCTCTCTACACAATATTGCACAACCTTAGGATTAAATCCCGGACTTACTATAAATGTTGCACCGGCTTTGATTGCCCTGTCAACCTGCTCAGTAGTTAAAACGGTTCCGGCACCTATCAGCATATGAGGGAAGTTTTCTCTCATTAATCTTATTGCCTCTTCTGCAGCTTCAGTACGGAAGGTCACTTCGGCGCAGGGCAGGCCGCCGTCACACAAAGCCTTAGCCAGAGGAACGGCATCTTTTGCATCATCCAGCTTTATGACAGGTACAATACCCATCAGTTGAATCTTTCTTAATACTTCGTTCATTTTGACATTCTCCTTCTAGTATATATTTATTTAAGTAAATATTTTCATATCGCTAGAACAGTTTTACTGCATTCAAGACTATATGCAGGATAAAATTCTTATTATATATAAAGCTTAAAAATTTGCTTTCTTCAATCTGTTTAAAAGCGCTTTGGCTTAATTCCGATCCGCCAAATACGGTAAGCAAAAGCAGCAAAAGCCATACTATAAAAAGCCCCTGCATTCCTCCGACTATAAAGCCGGCCCATTTATTTATCTGATGGATTATCGGCAGCTTACTTATAATATTAATAGCCGCACCAATTATCCATAAGCCTACAAATACCACTACATATGTAAGAATAAATGCTATGGCATTAATCACTATCCCGGTAACTTGGAATACTATATAAGACTTAATGTTTGCTTCCTGCTTTTTCTTGTTCTCAATAAGATTTTCCCTGATGGATTTGGGAAGAGGAAGGTCATTAATCATTTCATCCTGGTCACTATTTTCTTTTGTCTCTAAAGAAAGCGTCTTTTCTACCTTTTGATAAGTCTTTTGATAAAAGGTTTCATTGTTTTTCAGTAAACCGTTTATTTTAGGGCTTATCCATGTTGTTATCAGTAAGGTTATTATAAATGAAAACAAAGAAAAAACTATTTTTATAAATCCGACCCTTTTACCTATCCAGGCATTAATGATTATTATTGCCAAAACCGCAATTAAAAGCCAGTTCATTTAAATCCCCTTTCTTAAACAAACAGCATTACCGTAAAATTATTCTTTCAGTTGTATTTCCCATATTTCCGTCGGATTTACCATGAAATAACGGTCAATATGGTTAATCGGATATAATGCCGATATGTTTGTCGTAAATGTATACCTGAATTTTTCTTTGCCGCTTGCTCTGTATATCACACAGGAAAGATCATTGAACATTATAATTTCTTCTCCGGAAAGATAAATGTTGTCATAATTAAAGTCCAATTCCTTATCCATGACCTGATTTCCTTTCAGGTCATAAAGCAAAAGCCTTCTTTCATTATCTTTCTCATTATTAAGCACAACCCCTGCATACTTTTCATTGTGCAGTACACTGATTATTTTTCCTTCCAGGTTTACTTCCTTAATTAATTCCGCAATTTCTTCCATAGCATAAATTAAAAGGCCGTCTTCTTTAAAAGCACAAACCGTATTATTATCCAAAAACGTGATTCTTGGTATCAGTATTGAATTATAAATATCGGCTCCGACCGTTCTGTCGGTAAAGTTTTTGCCAACCCTGCCGAAATTCATGAACAGGATATTGGTTACAAATTCACCGTTTTTTAGGCAAAAATATGTTGCCACCACTTTTTCTCCGTTATCTGAAAGAGAAAAATCCATTGGATAACCGTCTTTTGCCATATTTGAAATTTTTTCTCCCAAAAGGTCTCCTTCTTTACTGTATATTTCAATATAGCTGTTTTCACCTTCTATCATCAGAACGGCAACCACGCCTTGTTTTGCTACCTGTACCTTTATTATAGGATGGTTTGTCTGTATATTACCGCTTAAGCCATCTCTGTTGAATATATGTATCTGCTTGCCGCCTCTGTCAGCAACAGCAACATAATCATCGCATGTATCCGCTATGGGGTCCGCCATCTGATACGAACCGTTCCATAGCAAATTTCCTTTGCTGTCAATAGCAACCGCACCGTCCTTGCTGTATCTGACTACAGCCCCTTTGTATTCCAGATATCCTCCCAGATTTTCTTCGGTATTGGATACTCTGTCTATAACCTCATAGTCCTGATAGTTGCGGTTAAAAAGTCTAATCAGATAAACCGCACATAACACAACTATAAGAACCAACAAACTTATTATTATTAAAGCCCTGTTTCTTCGGTATCTTTTACTCCTGTTTGTGTAATCCCTCAATGCCGCCACCTGCTTTTTGTGACAAAATAAAATAATGTTTCATAGAGATTATACATCATTTTATAACCAAAGACACTATATTTTAGAAAAAATATGCCGCAGAATCACAATTTCCAAACGAACATGTAACTCTGCGGCAATCCTTTCTATCTATAGAACTAAATTTACATCCGTCAAAAGATAATTATTCTAATTCCTCAGTTTCGGATTTATATATTTGATAGATTGGCTTAATACCTGAAAATTAAAGAAAATATATGTAAATTAACGGCAATTTGGCATCCGTATGTAGTAATTAATTAAAGAATATAGTATACGATTTAATTGCTTATTAGGAAATAGTATGACGTTTAGCTTTTGTTACGGTACTATAAGTTTTTGACCGATATAAATTAAATTTTCATCTTCTATATTATTAAGTTCCTTGATTACAGAGATATAATTGGCAGAATTATA
>CAZIHC010000120.1:0-7096 GCA_964538605.1 uncultured Herbinix sp.
TAGTTCTTTCTTTAGGTTTAATTTCGCTTAGGTACAGTTCCAACGTTCTGTTGAAAGTAGAGGAAAATACGATTCAAAACCTGGCAAAGAGCGGTGCTGATCAGGTAGCAGCTGAGATAAATAGGCGGTTGGGGATATTGTCTGAAGCTGCCAACAGCGATTACGTGAAGACAATGATTTGGAATTTGCAAAAAAATTCATTGGCTGATGACATTAGTCGTTTGGGATATCTGGATATGGCGGTTGTCAGCAAAACCGGCCTTGCCCGTTTTGTTCTTGACGAACAACGTGAAGAATATATGGACAATGATTTTATACAAAATATTTTAAAAGGGTATACTGCTATTTCGGATATTTATATCAATGAAGAAACCAACTTACCTGAAGTGTTATATGCAGTACCTATTTCTAATAACAATGTTATTACGGGTGCTTTGGTAGGCCGGGCAGATGCAACCAGCCTGAATGATATTACAGACAGTATTAAAGTTGGTGAAATGGGATTTGCATATATTATAGGTAATGATGCTACTTTTTATGCCCACAGAGACAGAGAATACGTTATAAACCGGGCAAATGCTTTCGAGCAAATTGAAACGGGCGGACCTTTTAAGGAATTCGGTATGAAATTGCAGGAACTGGGTATCGGTAACACAGGAATTTTTTCCTATGAGTTTGACGGCCAAACACGGATTGCAGCTATGCATCCTATAGAAGGGACCTCATGGGTATTTGGTGTCAGCAGTAATGAAGATGAAGTTTTAAAAAATCTTAGCAGTATGAAAACTTTTATAATAGCTTTGTCATTGCTGATCTTATTTATAGGTATAGCTGCAGGAGCTTTTGTGGGAATTATGATGTCAAAACCTATCCTTAATCTGAAATCTTCAGTGGAAGCCATATCCCGTTATGATTTGACCGAAGATTTTGAGAAAAATTATTCAAGGATTTTAAACCGTTATGATGAAATAGGCGGAATAGCCAGAGCAGTTTCTGTTATGAAAAATAACATAATGCAGTTGGTTAAGGTTGTTGCTTTGAATGCAGAGCAAATTGCTTCATCATCTGAAGAACTTACTTCAATCACCGAGCAGACAAACAACTCTGCTTTTGAAGTGTCAAGAACCATAGAGGATATAGCAAGAGGCGCTTCCGATCAGGCAAAACAGACAGAAATTGGGGCAATGGCAACTAGTACACTGGGAGATCTTATTGCAGAAAATCAAAAGTGTTTGGATGAACTTAATTCGTCAATAGACACAGTCAACGGATTGTCTGACAGCGGATTAGTAGTAATACAGGATCTTAGTGAAAGAAATACAGAATCTCAAAATGCTTCCAAAGAGATTTACAATATGGTTGTCGAGACAGACAAGAGTGCCGACAGAATCAGGGAAGCCAGCGAAATGATTAAGAGAATATCAGACCAGACCAATCTGCTTGCACTTAATGCGTCAATTGAGGCAGCAAGAGCCGGAGAAGCAGGAAGAGGTTTTGCTGTTGTAGCTGAGGAAATCAGAAAACTGGCAGAGCAATCCAAACGCTTTACCGATGAGATATCAGATATTATAGTAGAACTTATAAATAATACTGAGGCTTGTGTTAATGTATTTGAAAGAGTTGACCAAATTATGGATATGCAGGCCGCCAGTGTAAGCAATACGATTGAAAAGTTTAACGGCATTCGCGAAGCTATCGGCAATATCAGGACTATTATCGAAGAATTGAATATTTCCGGTCAGAACATGAATGCAAAGAAAGAAGATTTGATAGAAATCATGCAAAACTTGTCGGCCATAGCACAGCAAAATGCCGCAGGAACCGAAGAAGCATCTGCATCTGTAGAAGTACAGACCAATTCCATTGCCGAAATAGCCAATGCCAGCGAGGCTCTGGCAGAACTGGCTCAGGAATTGCAGAACGAAATAAGCAAGTTCAAATATTAATTTTAAATGAATATTATTTAAATTGGCTGTTTCTGGAATTTTTTCGGGGAACAGCCAATTTGCTTTTTAAATGTCCTGGCAAAATTGGAATAATCGTTAAAACCTGATAATCTGCATGTATCATTTAGGGAATAACCTTCCATCAGATATTTTTTGGCCAGAAATATTCGTTTATATATAATATATTGCTGCAATGAAACTCCGGTAACTTTTTTAAAACATCTGCTTATATAGGCAGGGTTATGATGGACATGGTTTGCAATATCAGCCATAGTTATCTGTTCGGTCAGGTGTTCATTAATATACAACATGGTTCTGCTGACAATAGGCGGCATGATATTGATTGGGTCTTCCTGAGTTTTCTTAAGAAAAATTTTATTGACAAAGATAAGAATCTGATACAAATAAGAACGCGCCATTAAATCATGCCCGTATTCACTGGAATTCTGGATTTTTTCCAAGTTGTTTGCAAGAAATATAAACTCATTAATCTGATGTTCGTTAAGATATACCAAATTATCTTTTCCGAATGGTCTGTCTGTAAAACATCTGGTAAGATCGGTTTGTTTCGTGGAAAGATCATGTAACAATTTGGGGCGTATATTTATGGTTATCCTTTCGTATGTTTTTATGTCAAAACATTCTACGCGATGCATCTCATTGGGACGCATATTAAAAAGGCATCCCCGTTTCATATGATAGCAATTCTCTTCAATATAATAATTGGCATCACCTTTAAGAAAAAGGAATATCTCATAACCGTCATGATGGTGATACTGCATAGTAAAAGGCATACTTTTTTTATGCTTGCATACAAGATCTTTTTCCAGTGGTTCAAAAAAGTTTTTCCGTTCCATAACATTTCTCCCTTAAATATTAATGAAACAATAAAGTCAAATTGCGCATAAAAAAGGTGTATAAATGCGTATTATTTGTCTTTATTTAACATTATAATGAAACCGTAAATAAATGCAATAGAGTAATAGCTGTTTTACATGGAATATTTTATTAGTGCTGGTGTTTCGGAAATTTAATTTGAAAAATTGTAAGGTTTTTTTAGGGTATGCTTTTTTGGGATTAAAAGCAATATAAATGTGACGGTTATTACTGCCTATAATAAAAGGAGGGTTTACATATGAATAAAGCAGACGGTATGAATTATGCACCCAAGGGAAAACCCAGTCCGGTTGTAAAGCCGGGAGAATTTTGCATAGCAGCAATGGCTCTGGATCACGGACATATCTATGGAATGTGCAACGGTCTTACCGAAGCCGGTGCTACATTAAAATGGGTTTATGATCCTGACCCGGCAAAGGTAAAAAGATTTACCGATGCCTTTCCTGAAGTAAAAGTTGCTTCCTGTGAAGAAGAAATATTAAACGATCCGGAAGTAAAATTGGTCTGTGGGGCTGCGGTTACCAGTAAGCGATGTGAGCTTGGATTAAGAGTAATGGCTGCAGGCAAGGACTATTTTACGGACAAGGCCCCCTTAACCACGCTTGCTCAGTTACAGGCAGCCAAAGACATGGTTAAAAAGACAGGAAAAAAATATATGGTTTATTACAGTGAGAGAATTCATGTGGAAGCGGCGGTATTTGCCGGACAGTTAATTGAAGAAGGAGCTATCGGAAAGGTAATACAGGTTCTGGGTCTTGGTCCACACAGGCTTAATGCTCCGGGCCGGCCGGATTGGTTCTTTATAAAAGAATATTACGGGGGCATTCTTTGCGATATCGGAAGCCATCAGATTGAACAATTCTTGTACTACACCGGGGCCAAGGATGCGGTCGTTGTTAAAAGCCAGATAGCCAATTACAATCATCCTCAATATCCCGAGCTTGATGATTTCGGTGATGCTGTTTTGGTGGCAGACAACGGGGCAACTAATTATTTCAGGGTAGACTGGTTTACCCCTGATGGCCTTAGCACATGGGGGGACGGTCGTACATTTATACTCGGTACAGAAGGATATATCGAGCTTAGAAAGTATGTCAATGTCGGAATGAATGACGGTACATCCAATCATGTTTTCCTTGTAAACGGTAAAGGAGAGTACCATTTTGACGTTACAGGCAAGGTGGGATATCCGTTCTTCGGACAACTTATTCTTGATTGTATCAACCGAACCGAAAATGCCATGACTCAGGAACATGCCTTTAAAGCGGCAGAACTTAGCGTGAAAGCCCAGATGCAGGCCACCAAGATTGTTTAAATTTTTAAAATCAGAAAGGAAGATAACATGTTAAATGTAGCAATAGTCGGAACCGGTAATATAGCACCAATGCATATAAACGGATTGCTGCAATTTCCGGACAGATGCAAAATAGTTGCCCTTTGTGACATATATCCGGAGAAAGCCGAGGCAATGAAGAAAAAATTTAATCTGGACTGTGAGATTTTTGATGACCATAAAAAAATGCTTGAATCGGGAATTAAGATTGATCTGGTCCATGTATGCACTCCCCCTTACGTCCATGCCGAAATAGCCATTAACTCCATGAATGCCGGCAAACATGTAATAGTAGAAAAACCTATGGCTGCCAGTCTTAAAGAATGCGATGCCATGCTGGATGCTGAAAAAAGAAATAATGTGGTAATGTCTGTCATTGCCCAGAACCGTTTCAGAAATTCCATATATAAGTTAAAGAAAACCGCAGACAGCGGTATTGCGGGTAAGATCTGCTGTGCCCATGTAAATTCTTATTGGTGGAGAGGACATTGCTATTATGATTTATGGTGGCGCGGTTTATGGGAGAAAGAAGGAGGTGGCCCTACTCTAAATCACGCTGTTCATCACATCGATATGCTTAACTGGATCGAAGGCTCTCTGCCTGAAGAAGTAACGGCTATGCTTGCCAATGTAATGCATGATAATTCGGAAGTTGAGGATCTTTCTATTGCGGTACTTCGTTATACGGACGGAAGCCTTGCACAGGTTACAAGTTCAGTAGTACACCATGGGGAAGAACAGGGAATAGTTTTACAATGTGCCGATGCCAAAATATCTGCTCCATGGGACGTTAAAGCCGAAGTGTCAAGGCCTAACGGTTTTCCCGTTGAAGGCGGCAACAAAGAATTGATTGCAAAGATAGAGGAGTACTACAATTCAATTCCCGACCTTACCTTCGAGGGTCATACCGGGCAAATCGAGGATGTACTGAATGCAATAGAAAATGGTACAAAGCCTCTTATTACCGGTATTGACGGCCGTATGACCATTGAACTTATAGCGGCAATTTATAAGGCCGGATGTAAAAAAGAAATAGTAAAATTACCTTTATCCAAAGACGATGATTTCTATACTTTTGAAGGCCTTCTTAAGAATGCAGTCAGGTTTTACGAAAAGGGGGCTTCCATTGAAAACCTTCCTCCCGATGAGATAACTGTCGGTAATTATAAATAATGGTTATTTTTATATATTGAATTAGATAGCAGTGGTAACAATACAATACAGTAAAACTTTTGATATAAAAGATTTTCAAAACAGATTTGCTTAAAGCGGAATAATAAAATAACAGGATTTCGCCAGGCAATTTTATATGCGGCAAAGCAATACTCAATTAAAATAAAGGACTGTTTCTAATTGGCATTTATCAGTATATTTTGTTGAAACTCATGATAATTGTGCCATTTAGAACAGTCTTATAATCATGTTTTTACCTACTTTAATCAAGATATTTAATATAAGGAGATTATTTAACATGAAGAAAATTCGGATGGGAATCATAGGGATAGGAAACATGGGGACTGCCCATGCAAAGGCTATATTCCAGGGAATGGCAGAAGGACTGGAGCTAACCGCCGTATGTGATGTTGACGCGGATCGGCTTAAATGGGCAAAGCAAAATTTAGGACCGGATGTATCCCTGTATTCCGATTACCGTTTAATGATAAATGAGGGTAAAGTAGATGCAGTTTTGATTGCCACACCTCACTGCCTGCATCCTTCTATGGCTATTGATTGCTTTAGTGCCGGTCTGCATGTACTGACTGAAAAACCGGCAGGGATTGATATTTTGAATGTCAGAAAGATGAATGAAGCGGCGCAAAAGTCCGGTAAAATATTTGGTATCATGCACAATCAGAGGACTAATCCCTTGTTTGCCAGGTTAAAGAAATTGGTGGAAGAAGGGACCCTGGGAGACATGAAACGTTTTGTCTGGATTGTAAACAACTGGTACCGTTCCCAGGCATATTACGATTCCGGAAAGTGGAGGGGATCCTGGATGGGTGAAGGAGGCGGAGTGCTTATTAATCAGGCCTATCATAACCTCGACATATGGCAGTGGATAACCGGGATGCCGGCAAGGATTCGGGCATTTTGCAATTATGGGCATTATCATAATATTACCGTTGAAGATGACGTAACAATATTTGCCGAATATAATAATAAAGCAACGGCAGTATTTATAACATCAACAGGTGAATATCCGGGAACCAACAGGATGGAATACTCAGGAACCAAAGGCAAGGCGGTTATAGAGGAAGGGTTATTAAAGCTGTATCTTTATGACATGGATGAAAGAGAATTCTGTTTTATAAGTGATGAAAGTTTTCCTAAAATGGATATACATTATGAAGAATATAAAGAGCAAGGTCCGGAAAACGGACATACGGCAATCCTTAAAAATTTTGCCGATGCCATATTATATAATAAACCATTGTTGGCTCCCGGACATGAGGGCATAAACGGACTTATTATCTGTAATGGGGCCTACATATCCGATTGGATGGACTGTTGGGTGGATTTGCCTCCGGATGGAGAATTATATTTAAAATTGCTTAAAGAAATGCAAGATAAAGAAGGGTGCATAAAAAAGAATACCATCATAAAGAAACCGGGGGATGATTATAGTGAGCGATGGAAAGTAAGATGGTAAAGCAGACTTAAATTTTAGCAGCATTGTTTTATGACAGGTGGATATTATAAAAATAGAAAACTTGTTTTGGCTTAACATAAACGGTTAATGCGGCACAATGAAATTATATAATACATGGGAAACCATTTATAATTAAGTCGAAATGTGTCAAAAATTTAACATAATTGACAAATTATAGCATACTATTTATAATAAAAACAATAAATGGTAATACATAGTCATGTATTTATTATAGGAGCGCATATACTAATGAATTTTAATAAAAATAAT
>CAZIHC010000121.1:0-7008 GCA_964538605.1 uncultured Herbinix sp.
ACCGATACGGTTTCCACCCTTTTCAAGCCAACTCATCTTTTCGACAACTCCGTCTGTTATGCTGACAATAGGAAAATACCCCCGTATATTATTTCCCGCCATTATGTCAGTTCCTTCATGCTTTCTGTTGCCCCCATAGGTTCTTGGAGCAAACCAGCTGTCTTCATAAGATACTGTATCCGCATCTTTTCCCATATTAGGTATGGGAAAATACTTAATATCCGAAAAAATGGCCTTATAATAGGAATATAGTTCTCTGAATGTTATTGTATTTGCTACCCTACCGATACCCCTAAAAAATGTTTTTGCATCAGGTATCCTGCCTGCGACCAGGTCAAAATCAGCCATCATCATGGAAAATGTTAAATACCCGATATAATTCATATAAGGATATTTTCTAATCCCGGGATTTGACCCTATATATTTATCCGATATTTTTACTATCCTGTCAAGGTTTCTTTTATTAATCCGGACGTTTCGAAAATCATCATAATTTAATTCTTTAGCGATTACTCCCCTTATTCGCAGTTCTGATATTATAAGCTTTTGGCATTTTCCCGTTACGGCAACAGTAATTAACAGTAAAGATAAAATATATAAAACTAAAAATGTCGACTTGTTATTCTTCATAATTTCCTACCTTTTCCACCTGGATTAGTCCATACTTCGGGCTAATAAATATATGAAAAAAGCAGGCTATTTATGACTTATACACCTGAATAATGCATGACAAAACCTAAATCAGATTTTGTCATGCATTTTGATATTATCTTTCATATAAAGTCAAAATTGAATCGATTAATTACTTAAGTATTGTTCACTGACCGGAGAATTAGTATAAACTACTTTTAAATTTTGTGCGACCTAATTTCCAAAAATAAACTCATGCAGTATTTTTGTATTTTCAGTCAAATCAGGTATTAGAACATCCATACCCCTGACCTTGACATTATCGGTAAATGTGCCGTCTGCGGGAATTCGAAGCTGTTCTATTTCCATAGTACCCATTTCAATAAAAGTATTTATGAGCTTTTCAAATGTCTTGCTGTCTATATCGGTCTTAACCAAAGGCAAAACCTTAAACATAATGGAAACCAGTTCCATTTCGCTCTTGGTCTTATATTTTTCAAAGATGGCATTCAGTATTATCCTGTGCCTGTCGGTTCTGCCATAATCGTTATTATTTCCCGTAATGGCAGCTCTTTTTCTTATACGGGCATAACCAAGTACCTGGTTACCGTTCATCAACTGTTTTCCTTCTTTAACGTTCCTATATTTGGGATTGGAGATATAGTTGGTGCTATTTAAATACTTTGCTTCTCCTTTAGTCAAAGTAATTTCCAGACCACCCAGCAAGTCTATAATCTTTTCAAAGTTTTCAAAGTTTACCAATACACAACCGTCAAGCCTTATATTAAAATTAAGGGCAATGGTTTCATAAAGCAGGTCAATACCGCCCTTTTCATAGGCAGAATTTAATTTATTGTCCTTGTATCCCGGTATCTGTACCAGCAAATCCCTCATTAAAGAAGTCAGTTTTATTGATTTCTGGTTCTTATTTAGGGTTGCTATAATAATAACGTCGGTCCTTCCTCTTGCACTTCCCGAACCGATTGCTTCCTCACCCAAAAGAAGAATATTATATACTCCTTCTTCCTGCCTTCCGTAACCGGGATGCTCAGGCCAAACTATAGTATCGGGATCAATCTCTTCGTCGGTGGATGCTATATCTTCCTCATCGAGATAATCCACATCTTCTTCAACATCGGTATTGTCGGTAAAATCCTGGGTCCATGCATCCCATATTTTACCTCCGATGTTTATTCCCATTTTTAGCAGTAATTTGTTTCCGGGTTTTGTAAACCCAAGAAAACAAGCCATACCCAATAATACCAGCAATCCTGCCATAATGCCTATCTGAACCTTCATCATCCTGGCTCTTTTTTTCTTCTTTTTCTGTTCGACCTCCAGGTTCTGAAGTTCCTCACTGATCTGCTTAGCCAAAGAATCGTTAATAGTGCTTAAGGTTTCATCTAAAGTTTCACCGGCAGCTGCCAGCTCCATGGCTGCAACATCTTCACTGCCTGGCTCCTCTGCTTCGATCTTTTCATCCGACACATTTTCAACTGATGGACTTTCATTAACAGCATCCGTATTTGAAGTATTTTCTTCTTTAGAATTGACTTGCGGGCTGTTAAAGTTTTCATTCTCAAAAGAGCTTTCCTTTAAAGAGTTATCAAAAGAGTTATCCGATTTTCCCTTATCTGAAGAAGCTTCATATGAAGAATTTTTACCCAAAGTCTTTTCATTTCCGATATTATCTTTATTTTCTTTATTCTGTTTATCTACAATATTAATATTATTTTCATTATCTTCTGTTTTCGTACTCCCGGAGATTTCATCCTTATCAGGCTGATTTTTTAAATCCCCCTTAACCGCATCATCGGTTTCACCGTTATCCATATTTAAAATATTCTCAATATTTTTCTGGAAATTGATTTCAAACTCCGGTCCTAAATCAAAATCGTCATGCGTATCGCCCTTCGACATATCTTCATCTCCTATAAAAACTTAGGTTAAAAATTAATTGTGCAAACTTATCCTCACCGGATTTTATCTTCGATTACACGTTCAAGAAACTGATATACCCTTATAGCAGATGAA
Organism: uncultured Herbinix sp.; assembly: GCA_964538605.1. GTDB lineage: Bacteria > Bacillota > Clostridia > Lachnospirales > Lachnospiraceae > Mobilitalea. The sequence continues at coordinate 2,665 of CAZIHC010000121.1, forward strand.
ATGCTGAGTCTTTCTTCAATAGTATGAACCCGTTCCATATCAGGTCCGATTGAAACTATATCAAGGCCGGGCATCTTTTCTGCTATCAATCCGCATTCCAGGCCTGCATGAATAGCTTCAACTTTCATTTCTTTCCCGTACATCTGTTTAAAGTGTTTTTGCAAATGTTCTCTCAGTTTTGATTCTTTGCTGAACTCCCATGCCGGGTATTCGGAACGTACCGTAAAACTTCCGCCAAGGAAGCTTATAAGATACTCCAGCCGGTCACGGATATATTTTTTGTAGCTGCTCTTGGAGCTTCTTACGGAGTTGCAGACTATTGCCTGCTCTTCTTCCAGGCGCAGAATTCCCAGATTTAAAGAACTTTCTACCAGTCCTTCTATGTCGGAACTCATAACCTGTACACCGTATGGGATTTGAACCAGGAGGAACAGTAATTTTTCAAAAGTTTCGGAATCCAGAACATTAAATTCTCCCTCACCCAAATCTTTAACTGAAAAATTAAGCTCAGGCTCACTGCTTCTTAATTCCTTCTTATATATCTCCATGATTTCATCAATCTCATCGGTTATTTGACGATATATATCCGCTTCCGGTTCGATGACAATTTCTGCAAATGCTTCACGGGGTATAACATTGTCCTTATAACCTCCTTCCATATGAAGGACGCTGTAAGAACATTTTTTCTTTAAGTCAAACAATAACCTTGCCAAAAGTTTATTGGCATTGGTCCGGTTATTTACAATGTCTATTCCGGAATGGCCGCCTTTAAGTCCTCCTATGTTTACCGAAATCTTTCTTCCTTTTTTAGGGTTTCTTTTTAAAGGCAAAGTGCAGGTCGCCGTAAGTCCTCCAGCACAGCTTACCAGTAAATAACCCTCTTCTTCGGAATCCAAATTTATCATGTATTTGGCTTTAAGGTTTGAAAGATCCAAAGCCTTAGCTCCGTGCATTCCAACTTCTTCATCGGTTGTAATAACCGCTTCAAGTCTTGGATGTTTTAAACTTTCGTCCGAAAGCAGCGCCATGATATAAGCAACTGCTATACCGTTATCGGCACCCAAAGTAGTACCGTCCGCATGCAGGTAGTCCCCGTCAACCACAAGCTTTATTGGGTCCTTTGTAAAGTCATGGGTGCTGTCTGTTTTCTTTTCACAGACCATATCCATATGACCCTGAAGCATAATTGCCGGTTCGTCCTCATAACCGGGTGTAGCTTCTTTTATGATTATAATATTGTTTGCTGAATCCCTATTATACTCTAAATTGCGGGACTTTGCAAACTCTTCCAGATATTTACTGATTTCTTCTTCGTTTCCTGAACCTCTGGGTATCTTTGAAATCTCACTGAAATACTTAAAAATGCCTTTGTAATCGACTTGCTCCAAATATTTATCCATATATACCCTGTCCTTCCTTAAAAGTAATCATGAATACTTTTTGTTATCTTTAGTTATTATTATCCTTCACTGTCAATATTATCGCATTATTTTTTTACTATGAAATAATATGATAGTTAAAATATATGTAACGGCATAATTAATTTTTGAAACTGTGAATCGGCGCAGGAATCCTTCCTCCCCGGTTAATAAAATCATCACATCCAAACCTGTTAACCTGCATAACCGGAGCATGCCCCAAAAGGCCGCCGAATTCAACCCTGTCCCCGACTTTTTTACCGAATACGGGAATTATTCGTACGGCTGTAGTCTTTTGGTTTACCATGCCTATAGCCATCTCGTCGGCAATTATACCGGATATTGTAGTCGCTTTTGTATCACCCGGTATAGCTATCATATCAAGGCCTACTGAACAAACACAAGTCATGGCTTCCAGTTTCTCCAAGGTCAGGGCTCCGGCTTCTACGGCATCAATCATACCCTGATCTTCGCTGACCGGAATAAATGCCCCGCTTAAACCTCCTACGAAAGAAGATGCCATAACACCGCCTTTTTTAACCTGGTCATTTAAAAGGGCAAGTGCCGCAGTCGTACCGGGAGCACCGGCATATTCCAGCCCCATTTCCTGAAGAATTTCCGCCACACTGTCACCGACTGCCGGTGTAGGAGCAAGGCTTAAATCTACAATTCCAAAAGGTATATTAAGCAGTCTGGATGCCTCCTGAGCCACCAGCTGTCCTACTCTTGTTATTTTAAATGCAGTTCTTTTAATGGTTTCACACAAGGTTTCAAAATCAGCCCCTCTGGCAGCTTCCAAAGCCTTTTTCACAACTCCAGGACCGCTGACCCCTACATTAATAACCGCATCGCCTTCGGATATACCGTGGAATGCCCCTGCCATAAAGGGATTGTCATCCGGTGCATTGCAGAATACCACCAATTTGGCACATCCGATAGAATCCTTGTCTTTGGTAAGTTTTGCAGTTTCCAGTATAATTTCGCCTAAGAGTTTGACCGCATTCATATCGATACCTGTCTTAGTTGAGCCTACATTCACACAACTGCAAACCCTTTGTGTTCCCGAAAGGGCCTTGGGTATTGATCTTATCAGAAGTTCATCGGAGGCAGTCATGGACTTTGATACGATAGCAGAATAGCCACCGATAAAATTAACCCCTACATCCTCAGCCGCCCTGTCCAGTGTTTCGGCTATAGATACGTAATTTTCCACAGTTTTGCAGCAGGCTGCCCCTATTAAGGATATGGGCGTAACAGCTATTCTTTTGTTTACAATAGGAATTCCGTATTCTCTTTGTATCTTATTTCCTGCCGCCACCAGATCTTTTGCAATTCGTGTTATTTTATCATAAATTTTTTGCTTTACAACAGCAAGATCAGGCCCTGCGCAATCCAAAAGATTAATGCCAAGAGTAATAGTTCTGACATCAAGGTTTTCCTGCTCAATCATTTTGTTGGTTTCAATGACTTCATGTAAATTAATCATAAACCAATTCTCCTATCTATATTCTGTGCATCTTATTAAAAATGTCCTCACGCTGGGCTTTTATAACCACACCGATTTCTTTTCCGATCTGGTCCAGTTCATCCACTATTTCTTCAAAGCTTTTAGGAGTATTTGTTGTATCGACTATCATCATCATATTGAAAAATTCCTGAACTATTGTCTGGGAAATATCCAGGATATTTATTCCGTTGTTCGCAAGATATGTACATATTCTTGCAATTATGCCCACTTTATCTTTACCGACAACTGTAATAACGGTTCTTTTCATACTGAAATCACCTTTCCGCATTTAGCTTTTCTAATAGGATAATAGACTTATGGTTTATTGTCAAAAGAAAATACTTTAAAAAGATATTTTCCCCAATAATTATCTAAATAACTACCGGTTCCGAAGGAACATCCCTGTGAGCTACTCTTAATGAAAAGTCTCCCAGGCTGAAACCTGCCTTGCTTAATTCACAAAGTACGGTTTCATAGGCCAATTCCTCATAATTGTTCTCTTTGCTTAAATGGGCCAAAATAATGTGTTGTTTCTTTCTGGTGATCAGCTTGCTTATTAAATCAGCTGAAGTATCATTGGACAAATGTCCCTTGTCGCCCAATATCCTTTGCTTTAAATAGTATGGATATTTTCCCACCAATAGCATATTTATATCGTGGTTAGCCTCTATCATCAGTAAATTCGAATCTTTAAGCTTAGATAAGATATAATCATCATATTTGCCCAGATCCGTTGCTATTCCGATTTTTTCACCGTCTGCACTCATAGTGTAGCAAACCGGATTTGCGGCATCGTGGGAAATGGAAAACGGTTCAATATTAATATCGTTTATAGAAAAAGATGTATCGGGTTCCACATACTTAAAAAGTTCGGCAGGTATTTCCCCCATGGATTTCATCCTGCGTATTTGCATGGCGGTTTCATATGTAGCATAAATCGGTATATTATATCGTCTTGCCATTACACCTATTCCCGACACATGATCTATATGTTCATGAGTTACCAATATTCCCTGGATGGTGTCCGGATAAATGTCAATTAATCTTAGGCCGTTTTCAATTTTTTTTGCGCTTATTCCGGATCCACCAGCAGATTGGTATTTTTACTGCCTACAAATATGCAATTTCCGCTGCTGCCGCTGGCTATACTGCATAATTTCATGTCTATCTTCCCATCTTTAAGTTATGTTCTTACCAAGTATCCCTCATTAGAATCTTTTTGTCAAGAATAAACGAATTGCCCGGTATCTTTCAAATATATTTTTCTTAAATTTTTTATCCGGCGAACATGAAAAATATTATTTTCTGTCCCGCAGAACATATATCACACTCGCACCAAAGAAACATTTGAAAAATCTTTTCATATCCGTCTGCAAAACTTTAATTTATATATGGCTCCATAAGAAGAATCCTGAAATA
>CAZIHC010000122.1:0-6996 GCA_964538605.1 uncultured Herbinix sp.
TTATAGCTTAGTTTTTTGATTTTTGTGTCTTAACCTATGGGTCCATTATAACATTCCTTGACTTGTCTTTACCTTTTTCCATTGATTCCATTAAATCCACGAATTATCCTTATCAGCCATTTGTCTGTCTTTTGCATTAGCTTCTTCATATCAGCAAGCGAAAAGTAGTTTGCAAAATATAATACAGTCGTCTGCATATCTGAGATAAATGTTAAAAAGGCTCTAAGCCAAGTAATTTAGCATGATTCAAATACATCATACCCCAACACTTGACAAAGAGCCTGAATGATAAAGCCCTTATACCGACTTATACAGCCGATATAAGGGCTTCTGATTTATTTTCAGGAAAGACTGTACTTTATCACAAAGTAATTCCTGTCTTATTTATTGTTTAATACAGCCTGAGCGGCAGCCAGTCTTGCGATAGGAACTCTGAACGGTGAGCAGGATACATAATTCAGACCTACCTTATGGCAGAACTCGATGGTTGAAGGATCACCGCCATGCTCACCACAGATACCGAGCTTAAGATCAGGTCTTGAAGCACGGCCTTTTTCTGCAGCCATCTTAACAAGCTGACCTACACCGTTCTGGTCAAGTCTTGCAAACGGATCAAATTCATAAATCTTGTTCTTGTAGTAGTCATCAAGGAACTTGCCGGCGTCATCACGGGAGAAGCCGAAAGTCATCTGTGTAAGGTCGTTGGTACCGAATGAGAAGAATTCAGCTTCCTCTGCGATCTCATCAGCAAGAAGAGCAGCACGAGGAATTTCGATCATTGTTCCAACATGATATTCAATGTCGGAACCCATTTCCTTCTTAACTTCTTCTGCGGTTTCAACTACAACCTGCTTAACAAATGCAAGTTCTTTCTTGTCGCCTACCAAAGGAATCATGATTTCAGGAACGATATCATAACCCTTTTCTTTCTTAACTTCAATAGCAGCTTCCATGACAGCTCTGGTCTGCATTCTTGCGATTTCAGGATAAGTGACCGCAAGACGGCATCCTCTGTGACCCATCATCGGGTTAAACTCATGAAGCGCTGCACAGGTTTCTTTTACTTCTTCTACAGAAAGGCCCATATCTTTTGCCAATGCTACAATATCGTCCTCATCTGTAGGAAGGAATTCATGCAACGGCGGATCTAAGAAGCGGATAGTAACAGGTCTTCCCTCCATAACTTCATAAATCGCCTTAAAGTCACCCTTCTGATAAGGTATAAGTTCATTAAGAGCAGCTTCTCTTGCTTCCTTGGTCTTACTTAAAATCATCTTTCTGATCTTAGGAATTCTCTCAGCCTCAAAGAACATATGCTCTGTACGGCAAAGACCGATACCTTCAGCACCGAATTTAACGGCATTTGCTGCGTCAACAGGGTTATCGGCATTGGTTCTTACCTTCAATGTTCTGATCTCATCGGCCCACTTCATAATTCTTTCGAAGTTACCGCTGATTTCAGCATCTACGGTAGGAATGTCACCAAGGTAGATGTTACCGGTAGAACCGTCAAGGGAGATGTAGTCTCCTTCTTTAATTGTATATCCGCCTAATGTGAAGTATTTTTCTTCTTCGTTAATTACAATTTCACCGCAACCGGATACACAGCAGGTTCCCATACCACGGGCAACAACCGCTGCGTGAGAGGTCATACCGCCGCGAACTGTAAGGATACCTTCGGATGCATGCATACCTTCAATATCTTCGGGTGATGTTTCAAGACGAACAAGAATGACTCTTTCGCCCATATCATGATGATTCTTTGCATCCTCAGCGGTAAAGTATACTCTACCTGCAGCTGCACCGGGTGATGCAGGAAGACCTTTTCCGATAGCTTTTGCTTCTTTTAAGGCCTTGTCATCAAATCTGGGATGCAACAGCTGATCAAGGGATTTTGCATCGATTCTCTTGATAGCTTCTTCTTTGGTGATTTTACCTTCGTCTACCAAATCGCAGGCAATCTTTAATGCAGCCTGAGCTGTTCTCTTACCGCTTCTGGTCTGCAGGAAGTACAGTTTTCTGTCTTCGATAGTAAACTCCATATCCTGCATGTCTTTATAGTGATTCTCAAGGAGATTAGCAATTCTTATGAATTCCTCATATACTTCAGGCATTTCCTCAGCCAGTTTGCTGATAGGGCTCGGTGTTCTGATACCTGCAACAACGTCCTCACCCTGAGCATTGATCAGGTACTCACCGTAAATCTTTGCTTCACCGGTGGACGGGTTACGGGTAAATGCAACACCGGTACCGGAAGTATTGCCCATATTACCGAATACCATGGCCTGAACGTTAACAGCTGTACCCCAGTCGCCAGGTATATCGTTCATTCTTCTATAGTAAATAGCACGAGGGTTATCCCATGAACGGAATACCGCCTTAACAGCTTCCATCAGCTGCTCCTTCGGATCCTGAGGGAACTCGGCATTCTTTTCTGCTTTATATAAAGCCTTAAACTTAGTAACGATTTCTTTCAAATCTTCTGCATCAAGGTCACTGTCAGCCTTAACGCCCTTCTTTTCCTTAGCCTCATCCAGTATCTCCTCGAACTTGGACTTAGGAACTTCCATAACAACATCGGAGAACATCTGGATAAATCTTCTGTAAGAGTCATATGCGAATCTGGGATTATTGGTCTTCTTTGCAAAACCTTCAACTACAACATCGTTTAAGCCAAGGTTAAGAATGGTATCCATCATACCGGGCATGGATACTCTTGCACCGGAACGAACTGAAACAAGTAAAGGATTTTCAGGATCCCCAAATTTCTTGCCCTGTAATTCTTCAAGCTTCTTTAAAGCATCGAAGATCTGATCTTTAATCTCATCTCTTATTTGCTTTCCGTTATTGTAATAGTCGGTACAAGCTTCGGTCGTAACAGTAAATCCTTGGGGAATGGGAAGCCCCAGGTTGGTCATTTCTGCCAAGTTGGCACCTTTACCGCCGAGCAGATTTTTCATGTCGGCGCTGCCTTCCTTAAACATATAAACCCATTTTTTCATACTGCATTAGCCCTCCTAAATTAATTTTTGTGGTTAATCCGTATGTTCTGTGTTATATTTCGTTTTTGTAAAAAACACGGATGCATACATTTTAAACTAAAAAAATTTTACATTTTTGTTTAGTCACCAAATTGCATTATATCACAGTTCTCCCAAATTAGGGAAGTACTTTTTTAAAAACTGATTCTTTCCTCAAAATATGCTTTTAATCCGTCAATGGGAACTCTTTCCTGCTTCATGGTATCACGGTCGCGGACAGTTACACATCCGTCGGTTTCCGAATCGAAATCATATGTTACGCAGAAAGGTGTTCCTATTTCGTCTTGTCTGCGATAGCGTCTTCCGATATTACCTCTGTCATCATATTCGCAGTTGTAATATTTGCATAATTCCATGTAAATCTTCTCGGCAGGCTCAGAAAGTTTCTTAGACAGAGGAAGTACACCGATTTTAACCGGAGCCAGGGCCGGATGGAAACGAAGTACGGTCCGTACATCTCCGTCTTCCAGTTCTTCTTCATCGTAAGCGGAACATAAAAATGCCAAAGTCAAGCGTTCTACACCCACCGAAGGTTCAATTACATATGGAACATATTTTATCTTCTTTTCATCGTCGAAGTAGCTTAAATCTTCACCGGAAACGTTCTGATGCTGCGTAAGGTCATAATCGGTCCTGTCAGCTATGCCCCATAACTCACCCCAACCGAAGGGGAATAAAAACTCAATGTCGGTGGTCGCTTTACTATAGAAAGCAAGCTCGGCGGGATCATGGTCCCTTACCCTTAACTCTTCATCCCTAAGACCCAGAGTCTTTAACCAGTCAATACAGAATTTTTTCCAGTAAGCAAACCACTCCAAATCCGTATCCGGTTCACAGAAAAATTCCAGCTCCATTTGTTCAAACTCTCTTGTACGGAATATAAAGTTTCCGGGAGTAATTTCGTTACGGAATGATTTGCCGATTTGGCCGATACCAAAAGGTATCTTCTTTCTGGAGGTTCTTTGCACATTTTTGAAATTTACGAATATACCCTGTGCAGTTTCAGGCCTTAAATAAACTTCGTTTTTGGAGTCCTCGGTAACCCCTTGATAAGTTTTGAACATCAGATTAAATTTACGGATTTCCGTAAAGTTGTGTTTTCCGCAAGTGGGGCACGGAATATTATTGTCTTTAATATATTGCATCATTTCTTCGTGGGACCATGCGTCAACGGAACCTTCTATGGTAATGCCATGTTCTTTATTATAATCTTCGATAATCTTGTCCGCACGGAAACGTTCATGACATTCCTTGCAGTCCATAAGGGGATCGGAAAAGCTCTTTAAATGGCCGGAAGCCACCCAGGTCTGGGTATTCATAAGTATGGCACTGTCTATACCTACATTGTAGGGGTTCTCCTGGATAAACTTCTTCCACCATGCTTTTTTAACATTATTTTTAAGCTCAACACCCAGGTTGCCATAATCCCACGTATTTGCCAAACCGCCGTATATCTCCGAACCGGGATATACGAACCCCCTTGCTTTTGCTAATGCTACAATCTTGTCCATCGTTTTTTCCATACTTTCCATCCTCACATATCTTATAGTATTTACATATTAATAGACATTTTAAACGGCTTCGGTACAAATTTACGGCCTAAATACTACAACGGTCATATTTTCATCCGTACTACGGATTTTATTTTTGTCCACCAATGTTGCGTTCTCGCTGTAGAATTTGATTTCGCCTTCCACAAGAATTTCATAAGGCTCGTAAAGTACCAGCACCTTATTTTTCCCATTCTTCAAGGCAGTTTCTTTATCAACCACCTCATTCTTTTTTGCATCCAAATATTGCGATGGAAGTTCCAAGGCCACGTCTTTAGTGTCTGCTCCGAAATATGCAGCAGGCATATTGTTAAATGCACTGTAGTGTGCCATCTTTGAATATCCGAGTATCATAACGACTTTACCGTTTTTTAATTCAAGTTTTTCTATAGTTATTTCCTTGCTTCCTGCTTTTTCGTTATAAGCATTTACTTCTTTTGCAACAAATTCATTAAGCTCGGACAAATTATAATAACTTTTGTCAAAATCTTCAATGATGGCGACATGTAAGCTGCCGTCCCGTTTTATTAAAAATGTATTGGCAGTAACGTCATCAACAGAAAGGAATATTTCTTCCTTCTTACATCCGTTCAAAAGTACAAAACTAAAAAGAATAAACATATAAAGCAGCACTTTTTTCATAAATTTCCCTCCACCGCAATCTACTGAGTTATATCATTTTAACCTTTAAGGAAGATAATTTCAACTAATATTTATAACTTGAAAGGAAGAATATTTCAACAGATAATTTAAAAGATTTTTTGTTTTGGTTACAAATTTATCGCATAATATGCCATATTAGTCGAGTAAAGAGTTGATTAGCTCAACAGATTTGAACTCGTGTCCCAGATAATTGGCCAGGTAATGCCCGGCACATGCGGTAAGTTCATTAAGAACCTCACTGCTTACCCTGAAAGTATAAAGTTTTTCTACTTCCTTTGAAATTATGTACTGTAAAGCATAAACCGTCGATGTATTTAACCGGAGGGACTTTTTATCGAACTGCGCACAATATTCACACAGCAAACCGCCACATGAAGCAGAAAACCGATATTTTTCGCTTGTTTTTTCACACTTGACGCATTTAAAAACCTGAGGAGCCATTCCGCTTAATGCCATTATTTTAAATTCAAATACCAGGCGTATCAGGGGAAAATCTATGGTTTTCTTTGCCAATACCCTTAAAGTCTGATAAAGAAGTTTCAGTATTTCCTTTTCATCATTATTTTCCTTTGTTATATATTCAGCAAATTCACAAAAGTACATTCCATAATATACGCTGTTTATATCATCCCTTAGTTCGGGAAAATAATTGGATATATCTGCAGATATAACAGTATACGATGTTCTTCCTGCATAAAGGGAAAACTCTCCGAAAGAAAAAGGTTGGCTGCATGCCAATAAGGCGCTGTTGGGTTTCCTAGCGCCTTTGGCAAATGCAGATATTTTTCCAAGTTCCTTGGTTAAAAGAACTATGCGTTTATCATATTCACCAACCGGCATGGCTGACAGTACCATCCCCGTCACGACTGTTGACGCCGGCACTAAAACCACCTTCTTCATTACTGTTTACGGCTTTATCATACTGATCCACATTTTCTTCCCTGGTACATGCGATGTAGTTAAGATAATCATCAATCTTCCCGGTTTTTATAAAGCGTTCCCAATATCTGTTCATAAAACCAGCCCCCTAACCAATTTGATATGTTCCATAAATTCCAGATAGAATTTAGTCAGTAAGAATTTTCTTTTATATCATTATGTTTCCCATATGGCCCCATATCTAAACTGGTTAGAATATACCATCTGAAAATTTTATTTTACCTCTTGACAAATCACCAAAACATACTATGGCTATTCCATATCAATAAAGCCGTAATTTTTCAACAGAAAATCGCTGTCTCTCCAGTCCTTTTTAACTTTTACCCAAAGCTGAAGATTAACCTGGCAATCCAGAAGATTTTCTATTTCTGTTCTGGCATGGGTTCCTATTTTTTTAAGCATGGAACCACCTTTACCGATGATTATGCCCTTATGGCTGTCTTTTTCACATATAATAGTCGCATGAATATCAATAATGTCCTTATCGTTGCCTTCTTTTTTGCGCTCCACCATCTGTTCTATGCTTACGGCTATACCGTGAGGTATTTCTTCATCAAGGAAATGAAGGGCTTTTTCTCGTATTAATTCGGCCACAATTTGTCTTTCAGGCTGATCGGTAACGGTATCTTCATCATAATATATAGGGCCGTAAGGCAGATATTTAAATAAAACGTTAAGCAGCTCATCGGTATTGTCCCCTTTAATGGCAGAAACCGGTACAATTTCCGCAAAATCCAAAATATCCTTATATGCTTCGATAACAGTCAGTATTTCAGTTTTATTTACCGTATCCACCTTATTAA
>CAZIHC010000123.1:0-6986 GCA_964538605.1 uncultured Herbinix sp.
CAGACTGGGGAGAAGGCCTTCATTCATCTGTCTTAGCCAGATCCTTGCGTGTTCTTTGTTGTTTCTTTGAAATGTATCGTAAACAAAACCGATTTCCTGATAGCCTGACTGCCTTGCTATATCACCATATATAGAATAAATAGTACTCTGCATAAGTTCCAGTTCATAGGCATTCTGCAGATTGGCAAAGGTCCTGCTTTGTTGGAATTCCATATATTCTCCTTTCAGGATTTAGATTACTATATTTTATGTTATAAATTACCTGTTATGTAAATAACGTAATTATCCTTCAACTCTCGGGCTTGCTGGATTGCAGTCAGGGCGTTTTGTCAGGCCTGCGGTTTGGGATAGTTTCCATAGATAATAACATTCCTCCCTTGCCATATGATCAGCCATCAGGGGAAACAAGGTTCCCAACACCTGTCCGTTTATTCTTTGATCCCTGATTTCTTCCAAGAAATCTTTAAATAAAATTATGGCTGTTTCCGCCTGTTTATTTAACCGGTCAAGAGCGGGAAAGTTATTTATTTGCGTCCTTATATATCCGTTCATAATTGTTGCTTTCAGAAGCAGGTCAATAAATTGGGTTTCAAAATAATTGCATTTATCAATCATGTCCTTTTCTATCGGGTCCAAATTTGACGCTAACGAAGCGGCATGCCCGACTGCATCTGTTAACCACAATAGATGATAGTGCAGGGGATGAAACAATATGGATTCTTTTGATAACAGCAAAGACAAGACTGTCAGATATTCTTCCAGTTCGTTCAGCATATCGTTTATGAAGGTGGAAGAAAGGTGTATTTTTATTTCCGAATTTAAGGTAAGGGACAATAGGAGAAGCTTAAATTCACGAAAATGAAGGGTCATTTGATAAGCCTGATCGGTTATGCGTTCAAGCTCATCGGTTCCTGATATGTTGTTAACTCCATCAAGAAGTTCGTCATAAGTTATAATAAAATCTTGTGATCTTTGTAAATATTCAACTTCATTTGGGGCTAATGAAAAAAATATAAATCTGGCATGGTCACCCATAATCTGCAGCCAGAATTTATGTTCAGCCACTGTTATATAAAAAAAATTCTGTTCGCTCATAATTTGCCTCCTGCGTCACTCTATACACTATGTATATGCAAAGCTATTATAACTTATAGCACAACTTAGACTACATAACCAAAAATTGCTACGATATATGCTATGTTTTATTGGAACTAAAAGGCCGCTTTTTCGTCTAATAATTGTAAGCGCTTAACAAAGTAACATTTTTGATAGGAGGAAAATATGATAAGGAAAAATTTGATAAAAACTTTTGCACTGGGTTTATGCATATCAACAATGTGGACAGGAGCGGCATTTGCACAGTCCGGCGGAGGAACATCGCCTGCATACGTAGGAACGGTAAACACACAAGACCAGGCTTTGTTTGAAAAGCAAAGAGAAATGGATCAATATCTTTTTGTTGACCATGTAAAAGATATAGAAAAAATGGGATTTATGGTGGTTTATACAGGAATTGCAAGCGATTATGTTGAAGTAGGCATAAGTCCTTACAGTGAGGAAAATGCAAAAATATTATACGACTTATTCGGTAAGGAATTGGTTAAGGTTGTTGCCGCTGATCCGGTAATCCTTCAGTCAGAGCCGCTTGAAGCACCCGATGCAAATGTAGATGCTGAAAATGCAGGGTCTGCCGTAACAGATACAGGCAACGACACACCGGTATCAGCCACTGCATCTGACGGGATTTTGATGCAGGAAGATGAAGTTAAGGATACTGCCACAGAAGACGAGGAATTCAAAATTCAAATTCAGGCATTTAATGAAGCCGAAGCACAAGATTTAGCCGCACAAACAGGAGAGATATTATACGCAACAGGTTCTGAAGAAAATGAGGAAGAAGTCGTTGATGAGCTAAAGAGAACTTCTATCGAAGATGATAATATCAGAACCATTTCGGATGAGGATAGTGAAAAAGAAGCAAAGAATTTATCAATACCGGGTATGGCAGCTGCAATAGCAGGTGGAGCTCTCCTGCTTGGAGCATCTGCCGTTGCAATAAAGAAAAAGAAAACGGTTAAGAATACTAAGTAAGTTTATCGATGACAATAAGCCTTTGGGATTTTAAATTAATCCCACTGGCTTTTGTCAGATTATCAATCAATAAACTGAGGATTATTTAACTATTTACAAGATATGGAAAATAATAGTATAATTGCATTATAACTGATAATGAAGCAGAAATATCGAAATATACAGCAAACGATTAAGCCGGGTTACTGTATAATAAATCTACTATCCGATAATAGAATATATAAAAGTTTAAAATGCATAAAATTGGGAAAATTAATAATGGGGTATAAATATCCGCAGAAAGAAGGAAAGCAATATGGTTGTCTGGGTCTATAATAATGCCGAAGAATATTTATTACATTATGAATCGGTACTGCTTGAAAACGAAGCAGTCAGTCAGTTGGTGCTTTATAACGCATATCAGTGCAAAAATAATCCGGATTTATGCGATATTCTGTTTGGTGTGGTTACGGACGATGACCAGGTTGTATTGCATTTCAGCAACATCCCCAACAGCAATATGGCTGTATATGTTCAGGATTATGGTAAAGACATTCGTGAGGCGGCTATGGTGCTGGCCGCTTATATGGCGGATAATAGGATAAATTTTGAAGGTATAAGTGCGAAGTATGAGGTTTGCGAAACTTTTATTGATGAGTACAGAAAAAGGGTAAAATGCACTTTTGCGGAAAGATTGGCAACAGACATTATGGTGATCAGGCAGGTTAATGAAATTAAACCGGCAGAAGGATATACAAGACTGGCATTTCCCCATGAAGTAAAAATGCTGACCGACTGGATGATTCAGTTTCAGATTGAAGCGCTGGCAAAGGAAATAGATTATGAATCAGCGCTGGTAAGAATATCAAAAATGATTTACGACAACAGGCTGTATGTTTTTGAAGACAATAAGGGAACTGTTGTTTCTATGGCTGCGGCAAGCAGAAAACTTATCCATGGGATTGCTATAAATTATGTTTATACACCGGAAGAATACAGAGGTTTAGGCTATGCCGCAACAAATATATATAATATCAGTAAAAAGTATCTGGATGAAGGTTATGATTTCTGCACTCTGTTTGTGGACAAGAAAAATATGCTTTCCAGGCGGGCGTATGAGAAAGTCGGCTACCAAACGGTGGATGATTTGTATGAATATAAATTACTTCAGGTATAATCATAATGTATTCTGAAGTAATACATAAAAGGGTTGTCGCATAATTCAAAATTGGTGATATCGATATAACCAAACCTAATAACTATTCGGTTTGGTTATATTTATATCCTTTTCATCTAAGTATGCGATAACTCTAATTTTTTATGACCAAATCCAAAGACTTTGTCTTTTATCGTAAATGGACAGACTTATAAATATTTTGCCTAACTATTATGATTATTCTGATGTTTGGCTGTAATAGCAATTACAATTATTTTATATTGTTAAAAAAGTTCACGTCGTGATTTAGAGAGGTAATAAATACTATAATTAGTCTTCCGATAAATAAATTGATTTTAATATTTTCAGATAGTAAAATGAATTTGTAATATTGAACCAAAACGATTATCAAAAGGATGAAATTTTCTAAACATTTAATGAGAAAGGGATGCATTATTATGAACAAAATACGTTGGGGTATACTTGGAACAGGTTCAATTGCAACTCAATTTTCTTCAGCACTAAAAGCATTGGAGGATTGCACCCTTGCAGCAGTGGCATCAAGAAGCGCTGACCGGGCAGAGCAATTTGCAAAAAAGTTTCAAATTGAAAAAGCGTACGCAAGCTATGAGGCTCTCATAAAAGATCCTGATATAGATGTTGTGTATATAGGACTTCACCATACAGAACATAAGAAAGAGGCTAAGCTTTGTCTCGAACATAAAAAGGCTGTTTTATGTGAAAAGCCTTTTACCTTAAACAGCAGGGATACGAAAGAATTAATAGATTTGGCAAAAGAAAATAAAGTGTTTTTAATGGAGGCCATGTGGACTAAATTTTTACCTGCTACACAAAGAATAAAAAAATGGATAGACGAAGGAAAGATAGGTAAAGTGCTTCATATAAGGGCATCCTTCGGATTCCGTTTCGAGTTTGATTATAACCACAGGCTGTTTAATCCTGATTTGGGCGGAGGTGCCCTTTTGGATTTGGGGGTTTATCCCATAACCTATGCCACATTTCTTCTTAACCGCTTGCCTGATAAGATATACAGCAGTGCAATTATGGGCAAAAGCGGGGTTGACGAGCAGAATGTAATTTTGCTTCATTACAATGACGGGGCTCTGGCAGATTTAAGTTCTGCTTTCTGTGCCCAAATAGGTTCAGATGCCGTTATATTGGGTGAAAAAGGCTATATAAAAGTGAAAGAATTCTTTAAGGCTGACACTGCGTATTTATATGACAATAATCATCAGTGTATTGATTCATTTAAAAAACCACATATAGTTAACGGTTATGAATATGAAGCAGCCGAAGTTAACAGATGCTTAAGGGAAGGATTGCTTGAAAGTCCGATAAATCCGTTGCAAAGTACCCTGGATGTTATGAAAATTATGGATGAAATCCGTATGCAATGGGGACTTGTTTATCCTCAGGAACTAAGATAAATTCACAATTTCGACATAGATAACTGCTAATATATAATTAATTTTACATATCTAAGTCGGAGGTGCCCCATGGAAAAGCTAAAGATATTGGTCGTCGATGACGAAAGCAGAATGAGAAAACTTGTAAAAGATTTTTTGGTACGGAGTAATTACGAGGTAATAGAAGCAGAAGACGGCGAACAGGCCTTGGACATATTTTTTTCAAACAAAGGCATTGCTTTAATCATATTGGATATCATGATGCCGAAAGTCGATGGATGGCAGGTATGCAGGGAAATCAGACAGTATTCCGATGTACCTATAATTATGCTTACAGCCAAAGGGGATGAAAAAGACGAACTGCTTGGATTCGAACTTGGCGTGGATGAATATATATCCAAACCTTTCAGCCCCAAGATACTGGTAGCAAGAGTGGAAGCTGTGCTTCGAAGAACAGCCGGTATTGACGATGAGGTTATAGAAATCGGAGGAATTACTCTTGATAAAGCAGCCCATCAGGTTAAAATAGACGGTGTTCCCATAGAATTAAGCTTCAAAGAATTTGAGCTTCTGTCCTACTTTGTCAAGAATAAGGGAGTTGCCCTGTCCAGAGAAAAGATTCTGAACAATGTATGGAATTATGACTATTTTGGTGATGCAAGAACCATAGATACCCACGTTAAGAAACTAAGAAGCAAAATGGGAGATAAGGGCAGTTATATTAAGACTATCTGGGGGCTTGGATACAAATTTGAGGTGGATGAATGAAACATTCCATAAGGTTTAAGCTGTCAGTATTGCTTGCGGCATTGATAGCATTTACAATATTTATACCGTGGTTTATCAACAGGACATTTTTGTCCGATTACTATCTTCATTGCAAAGTGGATAAGTTGGAAGAGGTTTTCTACAAAGTTCAGGATATATATGCCAACAGTAAAGAAGAGATTTTTTTGTCTGAAGAAGACACATTAACAATGGAGAAATTATCTTCAAGCAGTGATGTCAATATTTACGTGCTGATGTCTTTTGCAGGGGCACCTTTATCAAGTTATCCCCACCCGAATGATCTTGGTGACAGAGAGCAATATCAGATACAGTCGTTAATAAGAGATTATATGAGCAGAAATGCCAAAAATAAAAACAGAACTGTCATTGAAGAAAATGATAATTATGTTATATACAGGCTGTATGATAGCCGGCTGGATGCCAATTATATAGATTTAATAGGCTTGGTGGATGGCAACAAAGTTGTATTTTTAAGGTCTAATTTTGAAAGTATTCAGGAAAGCGTTACTTTAGCGAACCAATTTTTAGGTTATATAGGTCTTATAGCAGTTATTATAGGTATAATTGCTATGTTTATAATAAGCAGCAGGTTTACAAAGCCTATTCTTGAACTGTCCAATATCGCCAAACGGATGGCTGATCTGGATTTTGAAGCAAAATACCCCATAAACAGAAAAGACGAAATTGCAGAACTGGGGGCCAGCATCAACACTCTGTCCGATAAGCTTCAAAAAACCATATCTGAGCTTAAAAAGGCTAACAATGAGCTTCAAAACGATATCCAGAAAAAGATAGAAATTGATGAAATGCGTAAAGAATTTCTTTCAAATGTGTCCCATGAGCTTAAGACACCGATTTCACTTATTCAGGGATATGCCGAAGGCCTCATGGAAAATGTTAACGAAGACGAGGAAAACAGAAACTTTTATTGTGAAGTTATAATTGATGAAGCCAACAAAATGAATCAATTGGTTAAAAAACTTCTGACTTTAAATGAGTTGGAATTCGGAAGCAACCAGGTGAATTTTGAACGGTTTGATATTGTACAGCTGATAAAATCCGTACTTATGTCCACGGAAATCCTTTTCAAGCAAAAGAATGTAACCCTTCATTTTGAAGATTACGAACCCATATATGTATGGGCAGACGAGTATCTGATAGAGCAGGTGGTTACAAATTACATCAGCAATGCTCTCAATCATGTAAGCGGGCAAAATATTATAGAAATAAAGCTTATCCCAAGGGGAAACGTGTTAAGAGTAGCGGTTTTTAATACAGGAAAAAATATTCCGGAAGATGAACTGGATAAGATATGGATAAAATTCTATAAGGTAGATAAGGCAAGAACAAGAGAATATGGAGGAAGCGGTATCGGTCTATCTATTGTAAAGGCAATTATGAATTCCCATAACAAAGAATGTGGTGTCATCAACCGCAATATGGGTGTAGAATTCTGGTTCGAAGTGGATTTGACATAATCATACCAATTTATCATTTAGTTCTAGTTGATGAAGATTAAAATTAATGGTAAGATAATAATGGTA
>CAZIHC010000124.1:0-6968 GCA_964538605.1 uncultured Herbinix sp.
ATATTTATTCAGCTTATTATTAATCTATTGCTATGTAACTATTTTATAAGTAAAAATTAATAATTTTAATTTAATATTTACAATTTTTGTATTATGTTGTATAATTTATACTAAATAAAATTTAGATGTTGAAAGGTGGTATTTTAAATGAAGAAAATTATGAAAAAAATTATTGTTCTGGCTTTGGCAATGACATTATTTGTTCTACCCGCTTCGACGGCTCTGGCGGCTTCAAATCCGGAGTTAATAGTCTATATTCCCGGGGTAGTCGCTTATTATGATTACCGTCCTGATCCCTATTATTTACGAAGTAATACTACTACTCAACTTGGAAATACGGTACTCGATGTCAATGGTGATTGGGTTATACCTGACTTTTCAAATGCTTGGTTTCATGTTGAACTAAAAAATTATAGTACATATAGGTTAACTGTTTTAAAGATGAATGGTTCATATTTTGAAGTAATACATAATGATGTACACTCAGGTTATGGATTAGGATTTGGTTTCCCTGTGACTACAGAGGCAAGATATAGGATACTTTTAACTGCATTAACGGATACTTATATTTATGGATATTGTGTTTATTATCAATAAATAAGGAAATGATATAATTTGAACCCTCCGATGCATCTCAATGAGCTGCATCGGAAGTATATTTGTTGTATTATTATAGTAATCTCTCCATCAAAAAGCCCAAAAGCATAAGCTTTCGGGCTTTTTATGCTAAATTAACATTTAAAATCCGGCAGATAATCCAGATTCACGGCGTAGAAATTCTTGGAGTCCGCTTCCTCCAGCAAAATCCTCAATGCCTCGCCAAATCTCTGGAAGTGGTTGATTTCCCTTTGTCTGAGGAACTTTATGGGATCGCATACATCATGATCATGAACAAGCCGCAGTATATTGTCATAGGTGGTTCTTGCTTTCTGCTCTGCTGCCATGTTTTCTATCATGTCGGTTATAGGATCTCCCTTACTCTGGAAGAAACAGGAGTTAAACGGTATTCCGCCGGCAGACTGAGGCCACAAGGCCAAAGTATGATCTACATAATATCTTTCAAAATTGCCCTCCATAATTTCCTGAGGTGTCAAATCCCTCGTAAGCTGGTGAACTATAGCACAGACCATCTCCATATGAGCCAGTTCCTCTGTGCCTATGTCTGTGAGAATACCCGCAACCTTTCTGTTTTTCGTCGAATAGCGCTGTGACAGATAACGCATGGAAGCAGCAAGCTCACCGTCAGGTCCGCCGAATTGGCTCATAATTACCTGAGCCAGTCTGGGGTTGCGTTCTTTAATATTTACCGGATGTTGCAGTCTTCTTTCATAACTCCACATATACTAGCACCTTCCCTCCCATGGCCAAGGTTCATCTACCCAGGTCCACCTGTTGCTTACATCTACGTCATAGCTGTTAATGGGACCAAAACATTTGGTATATTCCGCTACAGCTTCATTTCTTACTCTTTGAACTTTTCTCCAATAGTCCAGTGCCTCCTGGTCATTGGGATGAGTGTCAAGGTATAATCTTAAATCGTCCAGGACAAAGCTGGTTGCTGTAATACAGGCAAACAATTTCTCTCTGCTGGTCTTATCCACTACTTACAACCCCTTCCATACCAGTCTTTATCCAATTCCTTAAAGAGTGTTCCGTTTTCCAGGGCAACAAATTCGTTTTCATACAAATCCCTGAAACATTGCCACGGAACATAGCACATTCCTATCGGGAAATGTTCCGGCCTGAAATCATCTTCGCAGTAATTTCTGTCTTTGCCACACCCACAGTCATTATCCGGCGAATACCTGTCTAAAAGGTCGTCACATACAGGTTGTGCCGGTCTGTACGGAGCGGTATATCTGCCGCGTCCGATTTGGCGATACATCCGTCTATCCATCCAATTGCTCCTTTCTAAATACTCCTTTCAAATATACATAACACCGAAGATACTCTTTTGTTCTATATATCTTATGATGTGAGGACAATTCTGTGCCTGTATCCGTCAAAAAAAGATAAACATATATCAAATTCAACATCCGAATTATCTGAACAAAAAATAATTATATGTGCAAATTATTGACAATAAAACCGATATAATATAATATTGAATTATCAATTTTATATCGGCAGATTAAAGGCAAGGAGAGATTATTAGTAGATGTATCATTTCATTATCAACCCCAAATCAAGTTCCGGTAAGGGAATCCGTTACTGGTGGACAGTAAAAAAAGAGTTGGATCGCCAAAACATAGCGTACACTGCGGACATAACACAACATGAAGGGCATGCCACAGAACTTGCCAGAAAAATCTGCCTGCAGTATAAAGGTATTAAAAATATTGTCGTTTTAGGCGGTGACGGTACTCTTAACGAAGTTCTTAACGGAATTGAAAATTTTGACGAAGTATTATTGGGATATATTCCTTCCGGTTCCAGCAATGACCTGGCCAGAAGTTTAAGTATTCCGAAAGATCCGCTTAAGGCGCTGTCTAATATACTTAAACCTAAAAAGTTCGTATATTTGGATTACGGAGAGATTCTTTTTAAGGAAAAAGATCTAAGACCCAGAAAATTTGGCTGCTCCAGTGGAATTGGATATGACGCAAATGTCTGTGTAGAAGTTCAGTCATCAGAACTAAAAAAGAAATTAAACAAATTTGGTGCCGGAAAGCTTATATATCTGGCAATTGCAATAAAACAAGTACTTGGTATAGATTTTCTCGAAACCACTGTTATTGCAGACGGTATCAAGAAGGGCGCATATAAAAATGTTCTTCTTATATCAGGAATGATTCATCAGTTTGAAGGCGGCGGGCTTAAGATGGCTCCCGGTGCCGACCCGGCAGACGGCAAATTAAGTGTTTGCCTGGTTCATGGGCTTTCCCGGATTGCAATTCTTTTGCTGCTTCCTACCATAATTTTTGGCAAACATATTCACATTAAAGGTGTCGAATATTTTAAGTGTTCAAATATAGAAATTATATCAGACCGAAAAGCTGCTGTTCATACAGACGGCGAAACTCCTGCCTTTAGTTCACATATTGCTATACGCTGTGTTCCAAGAAAAATACGTATGATAATATAATGAAAGCAGGTGTCCCCATGCGCAGGCGCTCAAACATGGAAATATCTTCATTGATTGTTTTCCTTAGTATTATAAGCATTATTGTTCAGTTCGTAGCCTATTACTTCCTTGCTTCAAAATACCTTATTCTTGGAATAAGTGCTGTTGCCCTGATAATATGTACCCATATACTATCGGAAATGTCATTGAATTTTGAATCCTGCTTTATTTACACTATATTGGTTTTGTTTATCTCTTTGATAATAACTTTACTTACTTATTTAGGTGCTGATACCCTGTTACCTTATACCAATACATTAATCGGCATAGTAGCTTTAAACTGGCTTGTGCCGACCATTTACTGTATTTTTCGCAATATGTTTGATTTTGGCGGAAGAATTGAAAACTTCCTTACATTCTACCGGAAGGTAAGCATAATATTTATTCTGTTTTATATAGGAATATTGATATACGGTTCCTTTGCGGCCGATGCTTTCCCCTGGGTTTACCGTATGAAAACGGACAGCTATAACTTCACTCCTTTTTGGTCTATAGCCACGCAGATTGAAGATTATATTAATCATATGATACCGTTAAGCGACATAATTACTTACCTGCTAAGCAGGATACTTACATATATTCCATACGGATTTTATGTGATTTTACTGTTGAGAAATAAATCAAAATTAATCCGGTTTATATCTCTTCTCTTACTTCCGTCCGCTATTGAATTGTTCCAATATTTTATAATCCCCGCCAGATGCGACATTGACGATATAGTCTATGCCTTCATTGGCGGGGTGATTGGAGCATTATGGTTCCATCTGACCAATGTAATTTACCGGACTATATCTGGAAGAGACTTTTTAGCCAAAGATTCAGACTTCAGAATTAACACCCACACCTTATACTTTTAAAATTTATCCCAGAATGACTTAACAATATTTCTCACATTGCTTAGATTTACAACTTCAAACGGATACCATTCATTCGGAAAAAGCTGATAATATTGAGGTAAAAGGAACCTTTCATCCAACAGAAGAATAACCCCACGGTCCTCATTGGTACGGATCACTCTTCCGGCCGATTGCAGGACTTTATTCATGCCTTGATACAAGTAAGCATAGTCAAAGCCTTTTCCCCGTTTTTCGTCAAAATAATCCCTGAACAATTCTCTTTCATTGCACACCAAAGGCAGTCCTGTTCCTACAATAACCGCCCCGATCAGCCTGTTGTATTTTAAGTCAATTCCTTCACTAAAAATTCCTCCCATAACACAAAAGCCGATTCTGCTTTCTTTTGGATTTTCCACAAAGTTTTCCAAAAAAGCTTCCCTTTCTTCTTCGGTCATGTTGGTTCCTTGTACGACAATGCCACCCAGCTCATCTTTTGCCATATCTGCAATAGTCTGCATCATTTGATAGGAAGGAAAAAAGACCATATAATTGCCTGTTTTGGCATCTGTAAATTCTTTAATATATTTTAATATCTTCCTGTATTCATTCTCATTTCTTCGGCTATATTTTGTGCTTACATCCGCCCCGACCATTATCAGCCTGTTTTCTTTGCTAAAAGATGACGGCGCATATACAGCATAGTCATCTTCGGTACCGCCAAGCTGTTCCATGTAATACCTTATAGGGAGAAGGGTTGCGGAAAATAAAACCGCACTTCTTCCTTTCTCATAATAACCTGAAAGATTTTTTGAAGGATCCATGCACTGAAGCTTTATACGGAACTTATCGTTTTCATCATAATCGGTATAAATTCTGTAGTTATCATCTAAAAGCTCATATATATTCATGAAATGCCGAATATCCATATATAGCTTCAGGATTTCTTCCCTGCATTCATTAATATCATTCTCCTGCAAAAATGTTTCATACTCAGTCATTAACCTTAATAAAGAAATATAAAATGAGCTTATTTCTTCCCATACCTCGAATTCATCACATTCCCTGCGAAGCTTTAAAAGCTCCTTATTGCAGTTATCAAGTAACTTAGTTAGCTTTGGACTTAATCCTTTAATAATTTTTTTAACCTCAAGAAAATTATCTTTATATAAAACGGCACTGTACATTTCTCTGGCCCTGTCTACCAGATTATGGGCTTCGTCAATCAGAAAAACGTAATCTTCCTTCTTATCACTTGCAAAAAATCTTCTAAGATATACATTGGGGTCAAAGACATAATTGTAATCACATATTATAGCATCTGACCACAGGCTTAGATCCAGGGACATTTCAAAAGGACATACTTTATGTTTTTCTGCATAATAAAGTATCAAATCTCTGGAAACTTCATTTTCATTAGTCAGCATATCATAAACTGCATCATTAACCCTGTCATAATGACCTTTGGCCCTTTCACAGGATACTGGGTTGCAGTCCGGTTTCCCAAGAACGCAAATCTTTTCTTTGGCGGTTATGGTTGTTGCCTTCATATAAAGGCCTTTTTGTGCCAATAAGTGAAATGTTTCCTCTGCTACAGTCCTTGCTATGGTCTTTGCGGTAAGGTAAAAAATCTTGGAGGTTAAGCCCATGCCCATGGCTTTAACGGCAGGAAAAACGGTGGATATTGTTTTGCCTACTCCGGTAGGAGCTTCAATAAAAAGTTTTTTCTTTCTGAGAATGGTTTTATACACACCGGTAACCAGTTCCTTTTGTCCTTCCCTGTACTGAAAAGGAAAGTCCAATTTTCTTATTTGCTCATCTCTTTTTTCAATCCATTTCATCTGCCAAACTGCCCATTTGGCATATTCGTTTATAAGCCCTTCAAACCATTCAGATAAATCCTTAAATGAAAACACTTCTTCAAAACATTTCACATTTTCAGTTTCCAGATTGCAGTATGTAAGCCGTACCCCTATCTTTTCATGGCTGAATTTTACTGCATATATATAGGCATAACACATGGCCTGAGCCCGGTGCACCGTCACCGGCTCCTTCAGTATATGCAGGTCCATATAGACACCTTTTATCTCATCAATTGTAATTTCCGGTAATTCTTCGTACTCTTCAGATACTTTATCAGGGTAAGCTCTGTTGTTCGGATCGTTTACTATGATTCCGTCAGCCCGGCCCTCAACGGTTAACTCAAACGAAACATCTTCGTAAGATACAGGAACAGTGATACTTAAAGGAACCTCAGCAGTATAATTTGGTCCCATCTGCTTTTGAATTTTTCTGTGAAGCCGGCTCCCTGCCTGCATAGCGTCCGTATCAATTTTTCCTCCCCTGGAATTGTCCAAATCTCCTGAACGCATGATGAACTCTACCAGGTTTCTGACAGAAATTTTGACTTCCTTTTGTGCATCGGGCATAATATATCCTCCAAAATCATTACATCCTTTGCCGGTCATCTAATTTCTCCTGAAAGATAACCAAACACAAATTTTACTATTAAAAAAACATCCTAAGAATTTAATTCTTAAGATGTTGCATAATCAGCTGTTGCATATATTATGTACAGTATAACATATGTACCTAACTATGCCAAGGACTCATCTTCTAGTAATCCGAAAAATCATCCTCATCCAGCAGTCCGTTTTCATATTGTTTTGTCCAGTTTGTAATTTCTCTCTTCTTTTGTTTTATTTGACGCTTTTGCTTTCCGTACTCCTCGTCCATAAGCTTCCTTTGCATGGCCTTCTTTTCTCTTTCCAGTCTCTTCAAGGTTTCATATTTTTCCGGATGTTTATCAGGCGGAAGCTTTGTTTTAAGATTTCCTCCCATCTTTTGACTTCGCATGTCGTTCCTGGTAAAACCATCATCATCAAAATCTGCATAGGCGTCCTTAAAAAAGCCCTTGGTAGTCGCCACCCAAATGTACCCCTCTCTTAAAAATCTTTTCTTTGCTGGTTTTTACGTTTCTATTTTAAAATATTTTAATACAATGTCAATAT
>CAZIHC010000125.1:0-6968 GCA_964538605.1 uncultured Herbinix sp.
CTGCCTTAAATATTTTTCACCCAGGGTTTCCATTCCTTTTCTGTTATATAGACCTGTCAGTTCATCCCTGATATACATATCCTCCAATTTATAGACCAGTCTTTTCAGCTCATTATGTACCCTGATATTCTCCAAAGCATTGCTTACATTTATCATCCATGCCTGGAATGTAATCATATATGTCTGAATTTTTTCAAAGGCTATAGCTACATATCCAAAGTCTATGTCCCTATGATGCAGCATTGTAAAGAAATATATTAAAGGTTTATCATCAACAAATTGCGGGGGAATTAAATATTTTCTTAAAAACCGAATTTTGCTGTAGTCCACACGGTTTTTTATCCCCACTTCCATAATCATTTCTTCATCCCGGCTTCTTTCAAGATCCGCATCATCTTCTTTAATATTCAGCCAATCCTTATATAGACACATATAAAAATCGGTAAATCCTATGTTTTCATAAACATAATATCTGAGTCTGCTGTCTATTTCTTCCAACTTCGTAATTCCGGTCAAATCAGCTGACATATATGCATTCCTGTTTACTTCCCTTTGCAGAGCTTCGGTTCTTGTATACAGCCTTCTGTTACGGCCTTTCTTTTCGGATTCTGCCCTGTATTTACATCCGCAGGATTCTCTAAATATAGTTTTAGTTTCTATGTATGAATCCTGTTTTTCCTTAATACCACGGTTAACGCGGGCAATTTTATCTACAGCTTCCTTACCCATCAAATCAACAGGGACCAAAGCTGTTGTTATGGAAGGATAGAACTCGGATGCATCAATTATATCATCACATCCTGTTACGGCAATGTCTTTCGGTACAGATAATCCATGTTTTTCCAATGCCTGTATAACAGTGATAGCCATATAATCGTTGGCACATATAATGGCTTGTGGCAGTTCCATGGAAGAAGACAACCAATATTCTACGGCTTCATTTGGTTTTCTCTTCCAAAAGTCCCCGTAGTAAATTCTTTCTTCTTCAACGGGTATATTATATTCTGCCAGTATCCTTTTATAACATTCCAGCCTTTTTTCCGAATCCGGAAACCCTTTAGGGCCTGCCAAAAAGTTCAGCCTTGTCATTCCGTGCTCTACAATAAGATGCCTTATTATCTGATCCAACACCTTGTAATCGTCAACTAAAACATTGTAATACTCATCTATTCTTCTTCTTACACTGACAACAGGGCAACGGCTCCTTTTGCGGATATGCTCCCTGATTCTTTGCTCCAGGCCTTCTATGGCCATAGTATCGGGAGCCAGAATAATGCCATCAAGATCCTCGTAGCTAGGCAAATCAGCTATCTTCATTTCACCTTTGTCATATTCATTTTTCCCGTAGCTTTCAAAATTCGTAAAAAAAGCAACATTATAATCAAGCTCCTGAGCCCGTAAAGAGATGCCTCTGCTTAGGCGCTCCTGAAACTCCCCGTTAACTTGAGAGATAAATACACCTATTGTTTTTCGTCCGTTGAAAAACACCTATCATTCTCCTTGTTCCTAGCATCATTCGAACGCGGCTAAAAAAATGATTCATTCTTACTATAATATTAATATATTTTGAATCAAAAAACAATAGAATTCTCTCAATATAATGAACCGTTTAAATCTTGTCGGATTATTATGATAATATCATCCTATCGTTAGCGAACTCTCCTTTGCTGACACTTTCAAATTTCTGTAAAAGGTCCGCCACTTTAAGCTTGCTTTTTTCTTCTCCGCTTACATCATATATAATATTTCCTTCATACATCATAATCAAACGGTTTCCGTACTGTATGGCATGCTTCATATTATGGGTTACCATTAAGGTAGTTAAAGAATTGGCCGTAACAATATGTTGTGTAAGTTCCAGAACCCTCTCGGCCGTCTTAGGGTCCAATGCCGCAGTGTGTTCATCCAATAAAAGAAGTTTAGGCTGCTGTAAAGTAGCCATAAGAAGAGTTAATGCCTGTCTTTGACCTCCCGAAAGAAGTCCTACCTTGGTACTCATTCTGCTTTCCAGGCCCAAATCTAGGTTTTTTAACATTTCCATATAAAGCTGTTTTTCTTCTTTGGTTATTCCCCATTTAAGTCCCCTGCGTTTCCCTCTCCGGTAAGCCAAAGCCAGATTTTCCTGTATTTCCATATTGGCTGCCGTTCCCATCATAGGGTCCTGGAATACCCGGCCGAGATATTTTGCCCTTTTATATTCAGGAAGATTTGTTATAGTTTCCCCGTCAAGCAGTATCTGGCCGCTGTCCGGAGGATAAACACCGGCAATAAGGTTAAGCATAGTGGATTTTCCTGCTCCGTTGCCGCCGATAACCGTAACAAAATCCCCTTTTTTAAGATGCAAGGACAGACCGTTTATAGCTAATTTTTCATTTACTGTATTCTTATTAAATGTTTTATATATATTCTCAAGTTTAAGCATTATTTATGTACCTCCTTACGAACAGATACCCGTTTTTTATCCAGGAAATTGGGGATAGACAAGGCTATGGCGACCACAATAGCGGTAAACAGCTTCATATCGTTTGTATCAAAGCCCAGACGAAGAACAAGGGAAATAATTATCCTATAAATCATTGAACCACACATAATTGCAGTCATCTTTACGGCAAAATTTTTAGCCTTGAAAAACAAAACTTCACCTAAAACAATGGATGCCAGACCTATAACAATAGCCCCCTGACCCATCGATACGTCGGAATACCCTTGAGTTTGTGTAACTAAAGCTCCGGATAATGCAATAAAGCCGTTGCTGATTGCAAGGCCTATTATCTTCGTCAAATCCGTATTAACTCCCTGGGCCCTTACCATGGTTTCATTATTTCCTGTTGCCCTGACACAACAACCGATTTCCGTACCGAACAGCCAATACAAAAAAGCTATTGTTGCTACCGAAAATATAATACTCACCACAAAAACAACGGAGGTTTGAAGAGTATAATCCCTAATTCCCAGGTCGGCTGCAGAAGGCAACATATCTTTAATAATGGAAATTATAGTCGGCTTACCTATAAGAGAAACGTTAGGCTGCCCCATAATTTTTAGGTTTATAGAATATAAGCCGAACATCGTAAGAATACCGGACAAAATTGAAGGAATTTTAAGTTTGGTATGTAATAGACCCGTAACAGTTCCGGCAGCCATACCGGCAAGTAAAGAAACTAATAAGCTTATATAAGGATTCCAATCAAAGACTACAACCAAAACCGAGCTGATGCTTCCCCCAAGGGCAAAGCTTCCTTCACAGGTTAAATCGGCTATGTTTAAAATTCTAAATGTAATAAAAACTCCCAATGCAAAGGTAGTCCAGGTTAAACCCTGGGCCACGGCCCCAAATAAAGACAGGAGTAAATTCATAATATTCATTCCCTTCGTCAAATATGTTAAATTAAGTTAATTATACTTCAAAAGGAGGGGTATTAAAATCCCCCTCCCATACGATATAGTTAAACTTTAAGTCTTTACTGTTCCAACAAATCCTCCGGAATTTCAATTCCCAATTGCTTAGCCACTTCTTCGTTTACTGTCAGAGTATATTCATCATCCGGAAGATATGCTATAGGCATGGTTGCCGTATCTGCTTCTTTTCTTAAAATTTTTACAGCCTGTTCACCGGTTAACCATCCGAGCCTGTAATAGTCAATTCCGTACGTGGCAAGTCCACCGTTATTTACCATACCTTCTTCTCCGCAGAAAACAGGTAATTTGTTGGAATTTGCCACCATGGCTACAGTCGGCATACCGGTTGCTATGGTATTATCCGTAGGCGCATAAATGGCATCAACTTTTCCTACCAAAGACTGCACTACCTGTTCGATTTCGTTGGTGTTGGAAACCGTAGCTTCAATCATTTCAAGATTAAACTCTTTAGAGGCTTCCTTTGCCATTTCCACCTGAATCTTGGAATTACTTTCGGCAGAACAGTATAAGACTGCTACTTTTTTGGCATCCGGAAGAAACTTGGTTATCAGTTCAATCTGCTTTCTTACCGGTGTCAAATCCGAAGTTCCCGATACATTACCCCCGGGTTTTTCATTGGACGCAACTAGACCGGATCCGGCAGGATCGGTTACGGCAGTTACCAATATCGGAATGTCTTTGGTAGCGTTGGCAACAGCCTGAGCAGCCGGTGTGGCAATTGCCAGTATAAGATCACATCCGTCGTTAACAAGCTTTGTCGCTATGGTATTTGCAGTTGCCTGATCGTTTTGGGCAATCTGATAATCGATTTCGATATTTTCTCCCTCTATGTACCCGGCTTCTTTTAAAGCATCAACAAAACCCTTATAGCTGGCATCCAGTGCATCATGTCTTACCAATTGGTTTACGCCGATTTTTATTACCTTCTTATTTTTCGAACAACCTGCAAGAAGGCTACATGTCATTGCAACAACCAGAAGGGCAATGATTATTCTCCTCATTTCCTACCTCCTTATTTACAATTATCCAAATTTTTCTACTTTATCACTTTGACGCTTTGACGCTTTTAATGGGTAAAGTATACTATGGTTTAATATATTCGTCAATACCTAATTTGATTGCGAATTATTGTAAATTAAAATTTGTAACAGGAATATTCAGATATCGTTACATGTATTCTTTATAAATATAAATAAAAAAGCTTTGCCTTAATACCTAAACATTAGGTAAAGTCAAAGCTCCGAAAAATCTTAAGATATTTTCTTTAACAATAATTCATATGCCAGTTTTGGATCGTCTACATTAAGAACCGTTTGTTCCATAGGACACATTCCGTCTTTATTGCGGTTCAAAATAAATGGAACCTTTTTTTCATATTCATAATGAATCTGATATTCATCAAGAACTTTTATTGCATGCTCACTTATCAACGGAGTATATATGCTGCGAACCTTCCCGTATATCAAAAGCATTGCCGCAGCCCGTCCTATTACCTCATCTGCCACATCAGCCCCATTGAAAAACTGAGGGTCTTCCTTAAGTTTGCTTATGATAGGCATAATTCCCTTTAGATTTGATTTATAAATCTTATTCTCTTTAATTGCAACACAGGTACAGTCCGAATGGATTAATATTTCTTTTGCATAACTTAATGTCATTTTTTCCTCCCGGTGCGGAAATTTCCGCTTTCATTTTTTGCCTAAAATACAGTATAAACAATTATTATTCAATAAAATCCGTATTGTCAACGGTAATTACAAATATATTTATACTTATCTTTCACAGGGATATTATAAAATGCTGTCTCATATATTGATTATATAATAAGGTTAGAGGTTAAGTATGTATATACATGTAGTGCAACCGGGCGATACAATACAATCAATTGCTGATACATATGGCCTTCCTCCTGAATTTATAATACGGGACAACGGTCTGGATTTTCCAGATAATTTGGTAATCGGCCAGTGTATAGTTATTGCCATACCCCAAATTATTTATACGGTACAGCGAGGCGATACTCTGACAGAAATAGCAGCCTCTCATAATGTCTCCGTAATGCAGTTGCTTCAAAACAATCCTTATCTGGCAGACAGAGAATATATTTATCCGGGAGACAGAATAGTAATAAGTTATGAAAAAACCGGTTACATGGCAACCCACAGTATAACCCTTCCCTTCGCCAGCATTCGGACTTTAAGAAAAACTTTACCCTATCTTACATATATATCCGTAGTAAATTATACTGCTACAGACGAAGGTGATATTGTTACATACCATGATGATACTGAATTTATCAGGCTTGCAAAAGAGTACAATACAATTCCACTGATGTTTTTAACCACCTTGACTCTTCAGGGAGAAGCAAATATAAGGGCGGCCTTTAATCTTCTTCTTAATGAAGATATACAGGACAGACTGGCCGCAAATATTCTTAATATAATCAAGGCCAAGGGATTTTATGGAATAAATATATCATTTGAATTTATAACACACGCCAATTTGCCGTATGTCGAAAGGGCTTACGCCAGAATTGCAAACAGAATAATATCGGAAGGGTATCTGGCTTTTGCTACCATCAATCCCGATATAAGAATGGTAGGAAATGCCGTGGAATATTTCAGAATTGATTATACTCTGTTGGATCAAATTGCAGACAATGTCCTTTTAATGAATTATGAGTGGGCTATCAATCCTAACCCGCCTTCTCCCATAAGTTCCATATATGATATAGAAATTTATTTAAATTATTTTCTAGGAACCATCTCTCCAAATAAGTTAAACCTAGGAATTTCTACAATCGGATATGACTGGGAACTGCCCTATTTTACCGGTATTTCAGAAGTCAGGGCTTTAACCTATGACAGTGCCGTTGCCTTAGCCCGAAATGAAAATGTCCCTATCCAGTTTGACGAAGTATCCCAAACACCGTTTTTTCTGTATACAGAAAACGGTGCCACTCCCAGAGAACATATTGTTTGGTTTATCGATGCAAGAAGTATACACGCTCTGCTAAATCTGGTTGCAGACAATAACTTGCACGGTATAGGTATATGGAATATTAGCGTTTTTAATCCTCAATTATGGTTACTTGTAAATTCTCAATATGAGATTGTAAAGAGAGAAGTAAATTAATATAAGGCATCGGCCTTATGCCGATGCCTTATATTGATTAATTAATAATATTATTTATTATCATTCTTTATCTAAGATAATTTCCTCGTGCGGAACACAGCCGGCAGACTTTTATGCCTGACAGCCGTTTAATGGCTGTACATATTCTAAAAAACGCAAAAAGAAAAGTCCTAACCCAGCAAAACCAAGTTGCCAAATTAGAACTTTAAAAATGCACCTCCAGGGGCTCGAACCCTGGACACCCTGATTAAGAGTCAGGTGCTCTACCAACTGAGCTAGAGGTGCATGTCTTGAACGCCGAACGCAAATGTTATTATAAGCTATGAATTTAATTTTTGCAAGTACTTTTTTGAATATTTTTAATATTTTAAATTGCAAGTTTAATTGCCTTACAAAATCTTACAGAACCCTGT
>CAZIHC010000126.1:0-6920 GCA_964538605.1 uncultured Herbinix sp.
AGTTATCAACTTATATTAACTGTTTTGCTTTTTTAAACCTTCCATGTAACATTGATAGCACATGGCGGTATATGTTTCATTCCCGCCAATCAGTATTTGCTCCCCTTCGGTCATAATCCTTCCGTCTTCTCCCTTTCTGACATTTACGGTGGCTTTTTTGCCACAGGAGCAGATAGTTTTTATTTCCGTTATCGAATCTGCAATTTCCATA
Source organism: uncultured Herbinix sp. (assembly GCA_964538605.1). Classification (GTDB taxonomy): domain Bacteria; phylum Bacillota; class Clostridia; order Lachnospirales; family Lachnospiraceae; genus Mobilitalea. Next base: position 212 of record CAZIHC010000126.1, read on the forward strand.
AGCCGTTTGCTTCCCGGAAACATTTTGGTACGAAAATCGGTTCTTAAGCCAAAGCAAAGCACAGGGATATCATGTTCTATGACTATCATAGAAAGCTGATCCACCTGACTTTCCGTAAGAAATTGGCATTCGTCCACTATTATAACGTCTACCTTTTCTTCCAGCTTTAAAAAGCTTTTATAAACGTCTTCATCATGCGGAAGCACATAAGCTTTTTGGCATAAACCAATTCTTGATTTTACCAATCCGTCCCCGTCCCTGTTGTCAATCTGCGGCTTTATAAGCCACACCTTCATTCCCCGTTCTTCATAATTAAACTTGGTAATGAGTGCCTGAGCCGTTTTTGAACTGCCCATTACACCGTATTTAAAATACAGCTTTGCCATTATTCTCATCCTTTGTTTTATAGTATTTGTCCAAAATTATAATATCATAACTATTAATCCTAACAAAGATATGTTTTATAATATTTTTTTTATTCTGTTAATTGTAAGGGCACTTAACAAGCCTATAAGGGTCCCGCTGACAACGCCGGATATAAGAAGAAACGGCAAATAGTATATAAGACTGGGGTTATTCACATAAATAATAGCAACTATAATCTGGCCTATATTATGGGTTATCCCGCCTATTATACTTACTGCAATCATGCTAAAAAGCTTCAGTTTCATTAACAGTGTCATAGAAAGCCAGCTAAGAAGACCTCCGGCAAAGCTGAATAAAAGAGTGGAAGGGTCACGAAAGGTAAATCCGACCAAAAGGATTCGCACCATAGACAAGACGAAAGCTTCCTTAACCCCGATACCGTACATGGCTATTATTACGACAAGATTGGCAAGGCCAAGTTTTATGCCCGGTATGGCAAAAGGGATAGGAATTAAACTTTCGATATAACTGAAAATAAACGCCAGTGCTATTAATAAACCGTATAAAGATATTTTCTTTGAATTCATTGTAACTCCTTAAAATATTTACTTTGGAAGCTTAATTGGCAATGGCATCAATATCACTTTCTTCGCCACCGCTAATGCGAATCACCACCCTGTTCGGAAGACATGTAATTGATTCGTCATTATAATGTATTTTATGAAACTTAACACACAGTTTATCCGGACAGCTGGCTTCAAGCATCTTAACATACCCGTCTTTAATTTCAAAGGTATTCCATTGCCCGTCTTCCTGTCTTATTGTATAAACGGTATCATCATTCAGGGAAAAGGTTTTATATTCTTTTCCGTCGATTGTAACAATTACCTTGCTTCCCTCTGATTTGAATATTTGAAGCAATAAATATGAAATTAATATGAGTAATAAGATTCCTGCGATTAAGTATAAATCATTTTTCTTCATAAAATCAACCTTACATAATAAGGAGCAAGTGCTAAATCTTGCTCCTTGATTTATTTTACAATTTATTAAATTGATTGAAATTTAAGACTTTTACTATATTTAAAACATAGACAAAATCATATAAACCATTCCGGCAGATACCAGCTCGGCTGGTAGATTTTTTACTTCTTTACTCAGTTTTGAAAATACAAGATGCTTGCTTATGGAATAAACCATAATCATAACGGCCAGAATTGCTATAACCATACTGACGGATGATTCTATACCTTCTATGGTGAAAGGCTGTACAAGTAGCGCAACCGGCAGTATTACATATATTCCTTCTGATTTAACATCTTTGTATTTAAAAATTTTATTAAGTACAGCCAATCCTAAGCCTGTCAGAATAAATCCTGCTACAACCTGTGAAAATCCGTTGGATGTATATTTAAATTCTGCCAGTTTAAATCCGTATACGGATCCCTCGGTCATAAACTCCCTGATTATAGATATTATCAGCAGAGTGGCAAAAGCGCCGGCCCCTTCAAGCAATAAAAGGTTATAATTTCTGTCTTCGTCGCCATATATTACATGATTTGCAATAAGCAGTCCCAAAAAGACATGGAATATGGAGGTTGTTGAGTCAATATCATAACCTAAAATTGCCTTTAATACAATCTGAAACAGGGAATAAGTAAGGGATACCATAAGGATTATAGTACATGAAATTCTGCTCCATTTAGGAAGCCTGATACCGACTGATCCGTCAAGTACTAATCCTAAAGTAGTAATTAATAAGATTAAAATACCTGTAATCAGGGCATCCCTCATATTCTGTGAAAATATAACCATTGCCAGTGCAAAGGCTTCCATCGGATATCTTGCTTTCATATAACCCTATATGATGTATTATTAATACACCATATTCTCCTTTCTCTGATTATGCTTTAACTTCCCAAATCTAATCTATATAATTATTTTCCTGCATAATTTTTAATAAATTCATACGCGTTGTTTACCAGTTCAAGTATTGCATTGGTTGTAAATGTAGCTCCGGAAATGGCATCGATTTCTCCAAATTGGCCGTCTGCAGATGCAGGAGCATTGTCTCCTCCGGCATTTTGCGCACCTTCACCGGTTGCTGCCATCTCTAAAGTTTTTCAGCCAGTTCAAGGAAATTGTTGATGCTGATGCTTACTCCGGCAATAGCATCAGTTTTGCCGTTTTCATCTACAGCGAGACCTTCGATGGACTGATTTTCAATTACGTATTGAGCCAAAGCGTCAGCCTGTTCTTTCCAGGTAAGACCGTCTTCGGTCATAACATATTTGCCTACTGATGATAAGTAGCTCTTGTATTCACCCAATTCGTTCATACCGTCAAAAACAACGTTTGTTATAGCGCCGTTTTCAACTTTTAATGTGAGCATGTAAAGATAACCGTTATCCATTTCTTCGCTTTCTACACGGTAAATTCCGTCTTTGAAACCTTCGGTTGTGTCAGGTGCAGCGGTTTCACTTCCGGTATCTGTTGCGGGAGCTTGTCCCTTAAGATATATAGGAGCCTTTATACCTTTGAACTGATTAAGGTAGCTTTCCTCTTCCATATTGGCACCGTATCCGGGAGTTTCTGCATGGCTTACAACCTTAACTTCACGGATAGTTTTGGCGTCACTTTCAAAAATTATTTCCCAGGTAACAGCTCTAGCAAAACCTTTAGCCTCAGATACAACGGAATATCCTGTTACGTTTCCGCTGTCGTCGGTAAGCTCTCTTGCTGAAACAATACCGTCGGCACCGGATACATCTATAGCGCCGGGAAGGTCATGCTGATTTTGATTATTGTCTGTAGTGTTACCGTTTGTATTATTGTCTTTAACCAATATTTTGCTTCCGTATATAATACCGAATGATATTACTGTTACAACGGCTAATGCTATAATGCCTTTTAATCTGTTATCTTTCATCGTATTACCCTCTCTTTTTATAATTTAAAATAATATTAATTATCAATTTAATTATACTTTATTTTTTTTAACATTTACACCATAAATATGAGGTTTTATTAAATTATCCACCATACCTGACAGGCAGTTGGCAGCTAATATACCGTAGCTTACTCCCTCGGGAAGCATGCCCCATAATCTTATTACTGCTGTAATAAGGCCGGCTATAACGGCCAAAGTAACTTTAACTCTCGGAGCTACAGAAGCGTAATCGGTCATCATATAACAGGCTCCAAGAATCAGACCGCCTGACAACAGGTTTGTAAGAATATCTCCCTTAAAGAAGCCTTCATTGGAAAATACAAATGTTACAAGCAGAACCGTAAGGACATATGCTGCAGTTGTACCTATATTTACCACCCTGCGGTAGCAAAGGTATGCAAATCCTATTAAAAGCAGCAGTTTGCTGGTTTCACCGATACATCCCGGAATATTTCCGATAAACATATCCCATTTTGAAAATTCGGTAATTTGTGAACCGCTTTTATATAATCCCAAGACCGTTGCGGAACTAATGGCATCTGTACCGGCATGATACGTGGTAACATATCCCGATATTGAAGCCGGCCATAAGAAAAGCAGTAAAGCACGCCCCATTAATGCTGGGTTAGCAAAATTGCTTCCGATACCGCCGAAGAACTGTTTTGCCACAATGATTGCAAATACGGATGCTACCATCACAGCCCAAATGGGTGTTGTCGACGGTACGTTAAATGCCAGAAGTATACCCGTAACAACGGCACTCCAGTCGCTTACGGTCAACGGCTCTTTTCTTAATTTCTGCCATATATATTCGGATAACACACAGGTGGTTACGGCAGTCAGAACAAGAATAAGAGCCTTAATTCCGAAAAAGTATATTGAACCCAAAAATGCCGGGATTAATGCGATAACTACATCCTGCATTATCTCCCTTGTGGTTCTGTTCATTCTGATATGGGGACCCACATCATGTAATTGGTCTGCAACCTTAAGCTTCATACTATTTACCACCTCTCTCCCGTCTTATCCTGATTATCTCATTTTTTGCCTCCGTTATCCGGTATGCCAGTTCCCTTTTTGCAGGACAGACATAGGAGCAACAGCCGCAACTGATGCATTCGGTTGCATAAAGTTTATCACACAGACTGATATCGCTTTCAATTGCCGCAAAATCAATTTTAAAAGGAGCAAGTCCCGCAGGACATACTCTTTCGCATTCACCGCAGCGGATGCAGGGTGATTCTAGTTTAGGAACATCCTCAAGTACCAAAAGTCCTGAGGTATTCTTGGCCACACTTCCCTTTAATTCTTTAGGGTTATTTCCTATCAACAGACAATTGCCTGTCATAGGGCCGCCTTCTACTACCCTGCAAATTTCGGCCGTAAAGCCGCCGGATTGTTCGATTAGTTCCGAATACCTGATGCCTATGGGAACCAGATAGTTGCAAGGATTTTTAACTTTTCCGGTCACCGTAACCAAACGGGATATAACCGGAATACCACCCAATACGATATCTGCCATGGCTTTTGCGGTACCCACATTGTTTATAATAGTACCTATAGACGAAGGCAATTCGCCGGCCGGTACTTCCGTCCGAAGTACGGCTTCAACCAACTGGCGTTCTCCTCCCTGAGGATATCTGGTCGGAAGAATTACAATTTCTATGGGCAGGTTTTTACCTGATATGATGTTTTCCAATTCGTGGGCTACGTCCTGTTTGTTGTCTTCAATACATATAAAAGCTTTTTTTGCATTGGCAGCTTTAACAAACAAAAGAACCCCATTGATTATTGCATAGCCATGTTCTTTCATAAGCATATGGTCACAGGTCAGATAGGGTTCACATTCAGCCCCGTTAATCAGAATATAATTTATAATTTCTTTAGTCTCATATTTAATATGAGTAGGGAATCCGGCCCCGCCCATTCCTATCAGGCCGCCTTCTTTCATTTTCCCTATAATTTCTTCTTTCGAATAAGAAGACAGGTCAACCAGCTTTCTTTCATATTCTCTTTCGGGAATATCAGATATTATATCTTCAGCCTTATCTGATTCGATAACTACAATCTCATATTCCCTGTTAAAATTATCTTTGGTTATTTTTATATCTTTTACCGTACCACTGATGCTGGCATGAACATTTGCGGCACTGAAATTTGCCGGTACACCTATTAAATCACCTTTAGAAACTCTGTCACCGGGCTTTACTACGGCTTTTGAAAAACCGTTTGGTGACTGCTTCATTGATATTTCTACCGATTTGGGTGTATACACGCGGATCGGTACCTGATTGCTTAACAACTTGTCCGAACCGTCTGCCGGATGTATGCCACCATGGAAATACTTTTTCAAAATAAGTCCTCCTGTTTTTGGTGTAATATTGGTTAAATTTTTGACAATTCATTGCGAAATTACTGGCAGATATGCATACAAACGCTTTGGTTTATAGCGTTTGTATACATATCCGATAATAATACTTGCATGATTAATTGTCAAGTTAATAAAAAAAACAACATATACATAAGTTTATATATTTTGCCATTGTTTTAAATTCTGATAATTCATTTGTAAATAAATCGGAAATCTGCACGCTTTTTTATTTTTACAATAATATCATTGCATTAAAAAAAGAAATAATTCCTGAATTTAAATTTTTTTCTGATATAATTTTAAAGTTTTTATAAACATATTCTCTTTTATAAATCCTAATTTTTCTTCATATTTCACCAATATTTTATATTTTTTTACTCCTTTCTTTTAACATCAGCCTTGTTTCACGAATATGATGGTATAAAAAAGAAAGGAGTTATAGGATGTTTCTTCGATTATTGGCAAGCTCTCCGGCCGATACTGCCTGCATTTTTCTTCTATGGAGTTTTTATATTGAAAATAAAATTTTAACTCTTACCCTTATTGGTATTGCTTTGCTTGCAGTATCGTTAATATTCAGATTCCGGATACGAAAGAAAAAAAAGAAAAAGGGTGAAGAAGAAACTTACGTCCCTCCTATTACGGACATTATAGGGACAGACAAAGAAAAGCTTGATGAACTGAACAGGGATTTAAAACCTTTCGGTTTTGCCTATGACCCGTCCCAGGATTTGTTCTATTCCTTAATGGACTGCTGGCAAAGGAACTTTGGTTATTGCAGACTTTATGATGAAGCCAGTGCTCTTTTCAGTATGATAATCGACTGTGAACCTATTTATTTCAGATATGCAGATAAAAAATGGCTGATTGAATTTTGGAAAGGACAATACGGAATGACTACCGGCGCAGAGATAGGTATATATTACACCAGCGGTCCCGATATAAATATTCCAGGCTTATTTAGCGGTACTTTCTTTCATTGCGCAAAAGACGAAGACAGAATAAATATGTCTTTTATTCTC
>CAZIHC010000127.1:0-6912 GCA_964538605.1 uncultured Herbinix sp.
CTCTATGCCATATTAAGAATAATTGATATATCATTTCTTAATACCTGACACAGAGCCTATCTAAATCTTTTATTATCCTTTAATTTAAAACTACTTAAAGTTATTACCTAAAATTTTAAGCAAATAATTTACTTATAAAGCAAATCGTAATACAGGATACCAGATACATTTCAATTACACTCTAGTTTTCTGTCCTCATAGCCTCAATTGCACTAATCTTTGTTGCTCGTCTGGCAGGGAAATAACCGGATAAAAGCCCGACAACTACCGATATACCCAGGCCTAAGAAAGGCAGATAAAACGGTATTATCGAATATGTTGCAGCCATTCCTTCAGCGGGCTGGCTACCGGACATCAGCGCTCCAAACAGAGGCTGGCCGTATTTGTTGATAAGAAATGAAGCCACAAAGCTAAATACTACGCCGATAACACCACCTAAAAATCCGATCATTCCCGCTTCAAAAAGGAATAACATGCGAATATCCTTGACCACGCATCCTAGAACCTTCATTATACCGATTTCCTTAGTCCTTTCATATATAGACATAACCATGGTGTTTGCTATACTTATGGCGGACACAAACATGGATACGGCACCAAGGAAGAAGAATATTAGCTGTAAGGTTTTGGATGCTTCTATAGTAGGCTTGATATACTGCATCAAACTGTAGGATTGATAACCCATTTCTTTTAACTTATCCTGTACTTCTTCCACATGGTCAATATTGTCTACATTAAGTCTTATTTGCTGATAATTTTCCAGCTCTTTAAGCGCTTTTTTTCTGTCTTCCAAGACCAGGGTGTTAGCATATTGACGATATATTTTTTCATAGAAACCAAGATCAATATATATGTAGTAATCGTGTTCCGATCTGGTTTCTGTCATTTTGGCAATGTTATTAACCTGCCAAACAAATTCTTTCTTTTTTTCATTTCTCTTATATTGCCAGGAATTAAACTTGAAATAAATTTTTTCCTTTTGCAGGTCAAGTTCTACAGGAGTATAGTTTCTCCAATTCTTTGCATCATAAAATTCCGGCTGACCTGATCCGAATACAAATACACTGTCATTTTCTTCAGAAGGGTACTCGCCATACTGCAGTTCCGGAAATTCAAAGTCATCGAATACATCCATATCCATGGCCATTATATTGCTCCATCGGGTTTCATACTTTCCCGTATAGAATGTTCCGTTAACATTTACTACAGGTGTTACCGCCCTTACATGATCCATGGCTTTTATCTTCTCTACCAGATTTTTGTCCAACTTCTGCTGTTGGCTTCCGGTCCAGTTTCCGTTCTCGTCATAGATATCTCCCCAGGTGTATATGGTTATCATAGTAAGGCTTCCGAATTCCTTTACCTGGGTTTCGAAACTTTTATCCATTCCGTGACCGATGGAAATGGTTATAATAATGAACAGACAGCCGATAACAACCCCCAGTACAGTTAGTATGGTTCTTACTTTTCTTCTGAACAGGCTTCTGAAACCCATTTTCAGCAAATCACTAATCCTCATACAGATCAATTCCTTTTTTGATTTTAAGTTTGGCCAGGAACGCACCGAGAGCAATACTTACAAGAAGCACGGCTGCGGAAATTCCTATCACAAACGGCCATGAAGAAAGTAACGGATCTTTCACCTCGCTCATTCCGGTTTCCATACCCGGATACATTCCTTCTCCTTCAATATATCCGGGATCAACATATCCTTCATCGAATTCTGGTATTGTAATTTCCCCTTCTTGGAAGGCCGGATCCGCTATCACTCCGTCTTCCAAACCTTCACCGGGAGCATCTCCGGCTGTTTCCTCCTCGGAAACAGCGTCCGACTCTCCGATATTTATTTCATCTGAAACTATATTTTCATTCAAATTAATATCTGTTTCTTCATTACCGGTTATATTTTCACCGGGAATAACATCCAAAGCAGTCATTTCCTCCGTAGCTACTGTATTGTTACCAATTATCATAAATTCACTCATAATATCCTCCATTCCTATAACAACCTTTTATAAGGCTAATTAAAACATTTCCTCTTCCTTTTTGCGAAGTCTGTTTTTATATATGCTTAAAATCACTTTCCTGGATACAGGAACAAATATGACAAATATTGCAACTTGTAATACTACAAAAACCCATGTCTTAAGAATAGGCTTCTTAGGCTCAGGCAAAACAGGATTGAAGACATCTATACCTCCGTCTTCAAGGCTCGGGTCCCAAACCTGTGCTCCCATTACAAAGGTCTCAAATTCCTTAATGTATACCTGTTCATCCCCGTTGCTGTCTTCATATGTTACTTTTAAAATTCCTTTTGCCATTCCCTCCACATTGGGGATTACTTCAAATTCGCCATATTGGCGGTCTCCCGCATTGACATTACCTAAAAAGTACATGCTTCCGGCAGAACCTACAAAATCGCCTTCTACCGTAGCTATAACGTTATTAAGCATGGATTTACCCATGTTATAAAATTCAAATCCTAAAGTTGCCGGACTGCCCACAATTACATTACCGTCCCATGAATATACCTGAACATTATCAACAACCGGTCTGGCATTTTCCACAACCTGCAAATTCAGTTCATGGGTTACTTTCTCTCCGATTTCTCCGGTAGTAGGATTGGGCTTTATACCATCATATTCATATTCTATGGTTACCGTAATCGGATATGCTGCTGTTGCCGCATCCGATTTTATCTTCATCTCCAGGGTATTGGTATAGGTTTCTCCGGGACCGATTTTGCTCACAAAGAAGCTGTTGCTTCCCTGAGTGACGGAGAATATCTCTGCCTGACCACCAGGAGCCTTTCCGGATACAGTTATAATAATGTTTTTAGCAGCTACCGATGAATGGGTATTACGTACTTCAAAAGTGAAATTGAATATTGAACCGGCACGGAGTTCTTCTGTATCAGCTTCGTAATTGCTTATAATCAGTTTCGGTTTGCTGGCACTTCCCAATTCATTTCTGACGTTTAATATGGGTATATCTATATCGCTTCCGCCACCGGTATAGGAGTATCCCAATGTCAGGATATTTAACCCTTCTACGGCACTTTCAGATACCGTAAAGTTCATAGTAACCCGCTTTGTTGTTCCGGCTTTAAGCACATCAATATAGTAGTAAGGATCGGAATCAACGGGAATAAAACTGCTTCCTGCCAGATTTTTAACCAACAATTTAAAATCGTTAAGATCCTTTGAACTCTTATTTTCTACATCAAAGGATACGGAGATTCTGCCGCCTGCTTCAGGACTTTCTGGAGTCTGTTTAACATTGCTTATAAGTACAACCGGAGTTCCGTCTTCAGTTACTCCTTCGGCTTCTATACTCGGGTAAATTGTTAAAGTAGACTTATATTCCACTCCCTGTTCATCAAAATATACCAAGTTTAATTTTATTTCTTTTACTCCTCCCGTGATGTCCTTTGAAACCAGCAACGGGATTTCGGTTTCATATGTACCCTTTGCATCTATATCCCATAATTCTATATAATCGGTGTAATAATCCTTTATGAATTTAGATGCTCCCAGACTTGATTCATCCACGCTGATTCTGGGATTGTATGCTGTTGTTTTGCCGTCGTTTTTAAATTTTGCAATCAATCCCAGTTTTTCACCGGGTTTAACACTTTTTTCATACTTAAAACCGTCCAATATTAGATTAGGCGAATTGTTATTTTCCTTTAACGTAATATATACTTCATATGATTCGGGTACGGGTTCGCCTTCGGCTGTCTTATGAGTCAGATTAACTTTAATAACATTCAATCCCGGTTTTGCCTTAGTCAAAATCTTAATGGGAAGTTTTACATCAACTTCCTTGAGTCTTTCAATATCCTGAATCTTCATATTTTTGTTGGGATAGCCGGCTATCATTCCCGTATCGCCGTAATCTACACTTACAAACACATTCCTGGCTGTAATATCGCCTTCGTTTCTGACGGTAAATGACAATTCCATACTTTGCCCTATAACCGCATTATCATATTTGATATTATATATTGCCAACTGCGCAGGACCTTTTTCTTTTAAAATCTGTGTAGTGACGGCAAGCTCAGCTGTAACCGAATTTCCGCTTTCGTCAGTACTGAAAATATTCAATTTAATCGTATAAACACCAATCTTTGCGGTTTCTGAAACAGTAACATCAAATTCTATATACTGTTTTGCAATTTCAAAATCATAAATCACATTATTTCCAGGTGATACCAGCTTAGGTTGGGTAGCGGTATACGGAGTACCGCTGGTATCGGCTATTATAATCGGTGAATATATGGGGTATCCCACAGCCATTACCGGAACTCTAAGTGTTTTTGTTTCACCGGGAGCCAGAACATAAACTTCCGGTTCGGGATTAATCACATGTATTCCCTGTGCTTTAACCGGCATTGCACTGCCTGTCAAAATCATCATTAACATTATTGCTGATAAAAATGTTGTTACAACCTTTTTTGCTTTCTTACTCATCCAATATCCCTCTACTTCCTATTATAGTTTTTATAACTTTATGTTTGATTTTATTGAATATTATTAAAGGCATTCATGCCTGTTACTTATTTCCCGCCGACATGACATTTGGTTTATTATCAGCGACTTGATCATTATCTTGATTTGCTGTGTTTTCAGAGCTGTCGTGACTTGCCATACTGTCGGGATTAACCTCTATAATCTCCTGAACTTTGCCGTCAAGTATGTGAATAATCCTGTCCGCATAATCAGCTAAACTCCTGTCATGGGTAACCATGACTATCGTCTGATTATTCGCTTTTGCCATGCTTTTTATCAGCTCCATTACCTCTCTGCTCGTTTTTGAATCCAGGTTACCGGTAGGTTCGTCTGCAAATACGATCTCCGGTTTACTGACAAAGGCTCTGGCAATTCCGACTCTTTGCTGCTGTCCTCCGCTCATTTCCGTGGGTTTATGTTTCAAACGTGAACCAAGTCCGACATCTATAAGCATCTGGCGGGCCAATTTGCGCCTAAGCTTTGGCTTCATATGTTTAAAAACAAGAGGCAGTTCCACATTTTCCAGGGCTGTCATGGAATTAAGCAAATTATATGACTGGAAAACAAACCCCAGAGTGTTTTGCCTGAATTTTGCCAATGCTTTTTCGCTCATTTTATGTATGTTATAGCCTTTAATAATTATTTGGCCTCCGGATAGCTTTTCTATGCCGGCCATCAAATTCAGCAAAGTTGATTTACCGGATCCCGATGCTCCGTACAAGCAGCAGAATTCCCCTCTTTTTATGGAGAAACTTACGTCATCTACGGCAACTATACGTTCTTTACCCATCCGGTAAATCTTTTTTGCATTCTTGACCTGTATAATATATTCCTGATCGTTTTTCATATGGCACCATCCTATACTTTTAGGCAATTTTAGACAAAGCCAGTATTTCTTTACAATATATTACATTATAATCCTTGTTAAAAATTTAATCAATAAAAAAAAATCTTAAATTTTCCTTATGTGCTATATAATAGACGATTCAAACGAGAAAATATATCCATTAAAATTTTAATTTTTTTTAATTTTTTTATTTTTTTAATTGCAGCAAATTTATGTCAAAAATTAATTGTCCGGTTTAGCATTATCTTTTGGCGGATTTAAAGGCTTTGCAGCTTTGCTTTTTTTGGCAGCCTTATTTTCTATAAATCTTACAAATACCATTTTCACATAAGCACCTACCGGAACCGCAAGAAGCATACCCAAGAAACTGCCTACTGCACTGCCGAAGATTAGAGATATTATTATTATCAGAGGATGAATTTTAATAGAACGGCTTAAAAGTTTTGGCCCGATATAATTTCCGTCTATAAACTGAATGACGGCAAGAATTATAATGGATATTACAAGTTTTTTTATTTCACCGTTGATAATACATACAAATGCCGTACTTATATAAGCAATAATCGGTCCGAAATACGGTATTAAATTTCCTATTCCGGCAAAAATACCGATAACCAAAGCAAATCTGACACCGGTAAGAGACAGAGTGAGGCTTATCAGTATCATCATAACAAGTGCATCGGTCAATTGCCCCCGCAGATAACCGGAAAACGCGTAATCCAAATCATTTAGTATAAGGGAAATTCTGTTGTTGGTGTTTTCGGAAAAGATAGCATAAAATGTTTTCTTTAAAAAATCCTTAATTATACTTCCGTCGATAATAAAATAAAATCCTATAATAAAACTGAAAATAACTGTAGTCAGATATTTTGATATATTAGTAAGAGTATTGACTATGTTTTCTACAAAATTCTTTAGTGCATCCAATATTACAGTCACGGTATCTTCCACATACTGCTCCAGCTGGCTTGAACGAATATCAAGTTTTTCCAGGTTTTGCAAGATAGAATTATAAAAAGCTTCCAAACTCCTTTTATAACCTTCTGCCAGTCCTATAATATCATCGAAATTAGCCAGTTTTAGCTGATCTGTCACGCTGTAAATCAGCAGGGATATTAAAGAAGCAATAACTATAAACAAAAGTACAACAGACAAAACAGCCGCCCAGGTTCTTTGCCGTTTCATTTTCTTAAACAATTTATTTTTATGAAATTTTTCCTCAAAAAACCCCACAACCGGCTCCATAAGATAAGCAAATACAAAACCTAATATTATCGGTTTTATTACCTTAAGCAGCCAACTTAACTTATCCATCAGAACAGATAAAATTAGCGGGGCATTTTTTGCTATTAAGGAAAGAATATAAATAATAATAGCCGTAAAAATAACATACAGGGATATCTGCAAATATTTACGATTAAATCGGTCTTTCAGCTTCATTTATAAGATTTATCTCCTTTCACCGAATTTAACATTATCCGAGATAGTTTTAACCGTATTGTCCGAGCTAATTGCGATGTACGCAGAACCTAGATATGTAAATAATAGAGAGTG
>CAZIHC010000128.1:0-6838 GCA_964538605.1 uncultured Herbinix sp.
CACACACCGTTTACACTGAACTTCATCACGCAATTAGATAAATCTAAAGATATAAAAAATTTATATAACGAACATAAATATTAAATAATTGAACATATCAGAATTATTGGGTATAAAATCAAAAGGTTGTATTAAAATGAAAAGTTTACATGGGAATTCATTTTAATACAACCAAATTTCAATTGCTTTAAATTATGCTAATAATTTATTGACTTAGAGTTTTAATTTTTATAAGGATGAATAGTTTGTATGGTACCGTCTTCATTATATTTTAATTCGGTGAATTTTATGCAGCGTCTGTGGTCAATACCGCCGGACAGTGAAGCGTCATGGTAGAACAGATACCATTTGCCTTTAAATTCAACAATCGAATGATGGGTGGTCCATCCGATTACAGGTTCTAAAATTCTGCCTCTGTATACAAACGGGCCCTTAGGATTGTCACTGGTGGCATATACTATATAATGAGTGGTTCCGGTTGAATAAGAAAGATAATAAGTTCCGTTATATTTATGCATCCAAGGGCCTTCAAAGTACCGTTTGTCTTCATCTCCGGCAAGCAAAGGATTGCCGTTCTCATCAAGAATCTGAATTTCCTGAGGAGGTTCGGCAAAGGACAGCATATCGTCGTTCATAACGGCCACCCTGGGTCCGATTGCAATTTCCTTGGGATCCTGAGGACCGGCATTAGGATTGAAGGTTCCGGTCTGCCATTTTTCCAGTTGTCCGCCCCAAATTCCTCCGAAATACAAATATGCTTTGCCGTCATCGTCTACAAAAATGGCAGGATCGATACTGTAGCTTCCCGGTATATAATTAGGTTCGGGAGTAAAAGGTCCTGCCGGTTTATCGGATGTGGCTACTCCGATACGAAAGATCCCTTCTTTATCTTTAGCAGGGAAAAACAAATAATATTTACCGTTTTTATAAGCCGCATCAGGTGCCCACATTTGCTGGCTAACCCAAGGAACGTTCTTCATGTGAAGAACTTCACCGTGGTCAACAACCGGAGCATCAATATCGTCCATAGAAAATACATGATAATCTTCCATACGATATTGACTGCCGTCGTCATCGGACTGTCCGTCATGTTCCAGGTCATGGGACGGATAGATGTAAATTTTACCTTCAAAAACGTGAGCAGAAGGATCTGCCGTATAAATGTGAGTTACTAAAGGTTCATTTTGCTTTGCTTGTTTACTCATTTATACTCTCCTTGTAAAATGATAGTAATGTTAGTAAATTATTCATATTTCTATTATACCAAGGATAATAAAACTATCAATAATAATTATTCATTAAATATAGACAGGTATTTTGACATATTTGACAATCCTTAAACATAATGCTGCAAATTTAAAACTTTAATCGATTAATTATTGTAACCATGATATAATTAAATAAATTTCATGATTAGTGTTATGAGAAATAATTAAAAAAGGCTGTTTTAGCTGAATTATTTTATCAATATATAACAATTATGCCGGGATAATCAGGTAAAATATTAATCCTATACCGTTCTCATGATATAATCATTAAAAAGATTCAAAGGTTTAAAAATAAAGCGAAAGGGGGAAAGAAATGATTTATGACAAAGAAAAACATTAAATCCTGTGTTCTAATACTTCTTGTTCTTGCTGTAAGCATTGCGGTAAGACCTTTTAAGGTAAGCGGGGAAGTCAAACCTATTACAGAAGCAAATGAAAAGCTTCAGGATATTAGTGAGCAGGAGAAAGAAACTCTGGAAAAACTGTTTCTGATTACTCAGGAAATAGAGGGTTTGGAAAAAGAAGAAGCAAGAATTGAAAATGAAATTGACGAACTTGGTTTAGAAATAGAAAAAATAGATTTATCCATAAAAGAAGAAGAGGAAAATTATGATAATTATCTGGGCCTTTTTGAGCAGGTGCTGAAAAGTTATCAAAGATGGGGGCCTGCTTCATATATAGATATTATTTTGAAGGCTGAAGATCTTACATCCCTGATTAAGAGTTTGAATCTGATTAAAGATATTTCAAGAAATACCGAAGAACTGCTTTTTTCTATTGAAGAAAGCAGGCAAAAACTTGAGCAAAAGAAAAAAGAGTTGGCGGACAGTTTGGTTTTGTTGGAGGAAAAAAACGAAGAACTTAAAGATTCCATTGCCGCCAAGCAAAGGCTTGTAAAAGAACTGGAAGATTTTTTAAATTCCCTGGCGGAAGAAAAGGAACGTTATGAGGAACATCTTAACAACCTGAAAATAATGTGGGACAATTTGAAAGGACTGTTTTCCATTATAGTAGATGAATTTTCACGGATAATAAATGAAGGTAATTTTACAGTTGAAGACCTTAATCTAAAATTCAGCCTTTTTGGTATGAAAGGTTCGATACATCAGGACACCATAAACAGTATATTAAATGAGCATTCTAATCTTTCAAAGATGATATTTACATTTGAAAATGATACCGTCAGAATTGAAATACCGGAAAATCATCTGATTCTTGATGGATATTTTGTTATCCGAAGCAATACCGCCCTGGAGTTCGTCCCCGAAAGCGGTTTTTTCTATAACATGGCTTTGGAAAAGGGATCTATTGATGAACTTTTTAAAAACGGCCCTATGATATTTGATTTTGAAAAAATAGAAGGGGATATGATAAATCTGGATATTGAACTGAAAGAAATAAGCACAGAGGGTGGATATTTGAATTTTACAATCAGTTCAGGATTTATGTTTTAAAAAAGGTTATCCGTAACATATAACCTGCAGTGAAAGATTAAAATTTAAAAGGTCTGTATTTATATAAAAGGAGGAATTTATTTGATTATATCAGAAAATGTTTCGTTAATATATCCGGACAAGACTCAGGCTTTATCTAATGTAAACCTTGAGATAAAACCCGGTGAATTGGTATACATAACTGGGCCAAGCGGTTCCGGCAAGACAAGTTTTCTGAAACTTTTAATGGGTATGGAATTTCCGACATCAGGGAGCTTAAGTGTATTTGGCCATGAAATAAATAAAAGTAATTACGGCAATATACAGAAATTAAGAAGGAAAATCGGGCCTGTTTTTCAGGAATTTAAACTGATACAAGGAAGAACCGCCCTGGAGAATGTTATGATGGGTATGAGGTTTTTAGGGATTAAACCTAAACAGATGAAGGAACAGGCTCATGAAGCTCTGGAAAAAGTAGGACTGGGACATAAAAAATATTCCAAAGTAGAAAACCTGTCCTGGGGCGAATCCCAAAGAGTGGCCATTGCCAGAGCTGTGGCAAGAAAACCTTTGCTTATTCTTGCAGACGAGCCGACCGGCAACCTGGACTACGACAATGCCATTAATATCCTGAAATTACTGAAATCTTTCCGGGAAGAGGACACTACGGTAATTATAACAACTCATGCTACTCATCTGATAAATAATGAAAAAAATGCCATGTTTATTAATGTATATAAGGGCAGAATTACTGCGGAGCGTAAGGGGATGGCTGTATGAAAACTTTTTTGTATAACATAAGCTATTTTTTTAAAGAAACCGGGAGAATTATCAGATTAAACCTTTTATCCAATCTTTTTTCCGTTATTGGTACAGGCCTAATCCTCTTTCTTTTGGGACTGGTTGTTACCGGGACCGATATCGGAAATCATCTGGTAAATATGTTAAACGAAGAAGCAGAAATTAACGGTTATTTTTCAAAGCATATATCGGAATCTGACAAGGAAGAGCTGGTTGCAAAAATCGGAAAAATTTACGGAGTACGCAGTGTAAGGCTTGTAGATAAGGATGAGGCCAAAAAGAGGATGGAAGATATTTTGGGGGAAGAAGCAAGTATACTTGAACTTTTTAAAGAAAACCCCTTTGAAGCTTTCGTGGAAATCCGTATTAACGTGGATGAAATGGATCCTATTCTTGACAATGTGAAAAACCTGAACGGGATAGAATATGTCAGGGACAACAGAGAGGTTCTGGAAAAGATTAAAGACATTACATATGCGTTTAAAATATTAGGATATCTTATGATAGCAGCGGTTGGTATCACCACTATAATTATATTGTCCCATATGATACGTCAGGGTATTTATAATAACAGGGAGCAGATAAATACATTAAGGCTTCTTGGTTCACCCGGTGCTTTTATCGGATTTCCCTATGTACTTAGCGGAATTTTTCTTACGTTACTTGGCGGTATTCTGGCAGCCTTATCTTTAGTATTTCTCATAAAGACAGCCTATGAAGGCATAGGAAGCACAATTTTATTTCTGCCTTTACCGTCAAAAAAAGATTTGATTGATAAAATGATACTTTTGCTTCCGTCGCTTAGTTTTATACTGGGCCTTTTGGGAAGCTGGTTTGGTTTAACGTCAATAAGAAAGAAATAAGGGGAGAGATTATGCTTACCAGAACTAACATAAAAAACGGTGACGAACTGTCCATACTGGGTTTCGGTTGTATGAGGTTTCCTCAAAAGAACGGAAGTATAGACGAAGAAAGGTCAATTGCCCTAATCCGGGAATGTATTCATAAAGGAATAAATTATTTCGATACCGCTTATTTTTATAACGGGGGTAAAAGCGAAGTAATCCTCGGGAAAGCTTTAAAAGATGGCTACAGAAACAAGGTGAAAATTGCAACAAAACTACCTCCCTTTATGGTAAAAAAACTTGACGGGGCAAAGAATATTTTTGCTACCCAGCTTAAAAAGCTGCAGACAGATTACATAGATTATTATCTTTTGCATATGCTGCAGGACAAAGCAGGATTTGAACGTTTGAAAAGCCTTGGTATTATAGATTGGCTGGAGGAACTGAAAAAAGATGGTATAATCAGAAATATCGGTTTTTCTTTTCACGGCTCAAGAAACGACTTTGAACAGATTTTAAAATCTTACCCCTGGAATTTCTGCCAGATACAGTATAATTATATGGACGTAAACAATCAGGCAGGGAAGTACGGACTGCAACTGGCTCATTCAATGGGTATACCGGTAATCGTAATGGAACCGTTAAGAGGTGGAAGACTTGCTGACAGACTGCCGAAAGAAGTACTGAACGAATTTAAATCCTTTAGTGAAACCAGGACCCCGGCCGAATGGGCTTTAAGATGGGTTTGGAATCATCCGGAAGTAACGGTAGTTCTATCGGGTATGAGCGATGAAAAACAGCTTGAAGAAAATGTAAAAACAGCATCGGATGCAAAGCCAAATTCGCTAAGTGATGAAGAACTTAGAGTTTTTGACAGAGTTATGGATATAATGCATAAGAAAACCAAAGTCCCCTGTACGGGTTGCGGCTATTGTATGCCCTGTCCATTCGGAGTAAATATTCCGGCATGCTTTTCTGTATATAACGATAAATATCTATTAAATGAAAAAAAGAGCAAAATTATTTACTATAGGACTCTGGGAGGTTTTTCAAAGCAGCCTTCATATGCTTCCGTATGTAAAGGATGCGCAAAATGCGAAAGCAAATGTCCGCAACAAATTGAGATAAGAAAGGAACTTGGCAATATAAAAAAAGAGATGGAAGATTTCATAACCAATACGGCTTTAAAAATAGCAAGAAAGTATATGAGAATTTCATAAAATTTTTTTATAAAATTCTTAAATAATACGCTATAAAAGATTGTAAGGTAAAGTATTATATAATTTATTGATAAATGTAAGATTGCCGAAATCCGGATTTAATAAGCCGTGTATTTTTAAATATTTAAAAAGGAATAAGGCGAGACTATATAAAGTCTTCGCCTTATTCCTTATGGAGGAGGTTTTTATATATTAAAATTAAAAGAATTTGCCGGAAAAGAATTAAGATTATTAAATCTTTTGTCAGTCAGTTTTAAAGAAGCTCTTTTATTTATTTTTAAATACCAGGTTGACGAAATTATAGAAACCAAGATACCAGATATCAAAACTGTGACCTCCGCCGACTTTTTGCCAGATAAAGTTCTTATTTTCCGAGAGCTTATCTGTTAATTCGGTTAAGGAAGTTACGGCAGCAGAAGCACTGGCAATTGCAATCTGGTCTTCGGTTCCGCAAATATTATAGAAGAAGTTTATATCATAATCGGAAAAGCTTTTGAGTTTTTCTGCAATTACAGAAGCAGTATATGTAGTGGGAGCTGCAGAAAAAGCACCGAAGTAACTTATTATGTCAAGGCATTCACATAAACCGATGTTAATTGTCTGCATGCCGCCCATGGAAAGTCCGGCCATAGCCCTGTGATCCCGGGCTTTTGTAAGATCATAACCGTTATCGTCATAGTCTGCATATGTTGCATAATGTTTGTCGATATAAGGAATTAAGTCATTACGCAGTTCTTTTCCAAATACATAAAATGAATTAAAGTCCGACGAAGGACTGTGATCGGCGGCAGACCGGCCGTTGGGGGTAACAATTATAAAAGGTTCAATAAGACCGTTATAGATCAAATTATCCATTATCTTTTTAATAAGAGAATCCTCACCGGTCATACCCCATTCGCCTTCGCTGCCTCCTATACCGTGCATAAGATATAAGACGTTATACTGTTTGGTTTCATCATAATTGTAAGGTAAATAAACATAAGCATTTTTTGTAATTTCAGATTCGTTTCCAAAGTAGTCTTTCGTCTTATATGATATTTTTTCGATAGTTCCGCTGTAATCAGTGCGTTTTTCAAGCATTTCAGGGGGAATGCTGTCTACTACGGAGAATGTAATAACATCTGAATTTTGATTCTCTTCATGTTTTATATCATCCATAGCTTCCTCATTCTTTTCATCATTTACATTATTTTTAACTTCATTATTTAATTCGGTATCATTTTCATTAACAGGATTATCATTGCCTAATATATCGGCAGTTTCCGAATTGA
>CAZIHC010000129.1:0-6798 GCA_964538605.1 uncultured Herbinix sp.
CTGTATCTTTATTTTTTACTGAACAGGAAACCGAAAGCAGCAGCATAATAAAAGCAAATAAAAATACTAAAATCTTTTTCATCCTAATTACCTTCCCTTTAATAATTTTGAAGATTATACCGGATACGGTTAAGGAAACTTATTAGTAACTGTTTTTCGGTTTCGGTAAAATTTTTAAAACTTCTGTTTTCAACCTCGTCAACAATCAGATTAATTTTTATTGCTAAATCACGGCCTTTTTCTGTAAGATAGATTGCGTTTGCCCGCTTACTTCCCGAAACATAAACTGCTTTTTTATAAATAAGACCGTCTTTTTCCAATTTTCCAAGAAGAGAAGTCATAGTAGCAGGTTCAACATGGCAACGCTCAGCCAAATCTTTTTGCAGGTAGCCTTCATTATGAAAAAGTATTGATAAAACTTTGGGCTGTCCGGTTGAAAGATTTAGCTTTTGAAATTCTGCAAAACTATGCTTTTTATGAGCATGATAGCAGCTTATCAGGGCCGTATGTAATCTTTGGTTTTCGGAATTATCATATGACAAAGACGGCATCACTCCTTAAATATCTAATTAGAATTCTAATTAGAATTTATATTAAAGGGAAAATATTGTCAAGTATTTTTGATAAGATATCTTAATAGAATATCTAGCTTATTGAGTTTCAAGAAAGTAAGCGTAGGGGATAAAAATATAAGTAATATTTGATATATAAAAATTAAAATTAAACAGAATAATTGCATACAGTTAAAAATTATAAAAATATGTTTTAATATAAGCTGTTAAATTCTGATTTACGACAAATATATACATGTATTTATTTGATAATAAAAAATATTACAAATTGAAACCATATTTTGCATAAAATAAGTTGATTTTTGTAATAATTGCTGATAATATATAAATATAAGTAATAATTTTACATGAGGGTTTTGAGGAGTTAAATAAGGGTTAATAATAAGGGTTATTATAATTTAAGAGGGGGACAAGTTAAAATGAAAAAGAAAAATTTTTCTTTTTTATCGGTATTTGCTGCCCAAATCGGGAAGCTGCCTTTTTTTAGGCTAAAAAGCATTAAGGGAAGGCTTTCTGTAGGGCTGGTAATACCGATTATTTTTTTGTCAATCTATGGCGTAGTATCATATCAGGCTTCAAAAGATACTATAATTGATAACTATTTCAACAGGGCGTCAGATACAATTAATGCCATTAATAAGTATATGAGTTTGGGACTTGATATGGCCGAGCTATCATCCATGGAAATTGTCCTTGACATTAATTTTAGAAAATATTTTGAGATGAATTATGATGATGCCATAGCAAGCACTAAATCTTACGACGATATTCAGGACAGAATTAATCTAAACTCCAGATCTAATTATTTTGTTTCCAATATACATATCATCGGGGCTAACGGAGTCGGAATTTCCACTGTCACGGGCATCAACAGCCATTTATATGATCAAGTGGTAAATTCAAGTATAGGTAAAGCTTTTAAGGAGAAAAAAGCGCAGTATATGTGGGTAGGTGACCACGCCGAACTAGATAAAATTTTATTTAATAATAAAGAATATAGTACAAAAAGTTATGCCTGCTCTATAATAAGAAAATTCAATGACGGAAGAGGCTTTATAATATTTGATATATCCACAGACCGGATAAGGGATATGTTTGCCGATTATTATATGGGTGACGGAAGCATCATGGGATATATAACAGAGGACGGAAGGGAAACTTTATCTGATCCGGAACTGTCAAATGTGTTTATAGATACTGTATATTATGAAAAGGCATTGGAATCGGAAGATATATCCGGATTTTCGGAGGTAAAATATAAAGGAAAGGATTATCTGTTTATTTACAGTAAGTTTGAAGGCATGAAGGGTATGATTTGCTCTTTGGTACCTATGAGTACTTTACTAAGTGAAGTAAAAAATATAAGAATGTTAAGTGTACTTTTTGTCACAATAGCCTGTATAATCGCCATTATCATAGTGTATATGATATCAAAAGGTATATCCGATACTATTGTCAGTATTAACAATACCATATCACAGGCTGCAATGGGGGATTTAACGGTACAGATTAACACTAAAAGAAACGACGAATTTTATACCCTGGTTAAATGCCTGTCGGATATGATTGATAAAATAAGAACTTTGATTTGTGAAGTGTATAGTTTTAGCGGAACCGTAAGCAATTCGGCAAGACATTTGTCCTCAACTTCCAATGAATTGTTGGAAGCAACCAAAGGTATATCGGTTACAATCGACGATATAAGCAAAGGGATTATAAATCAGGCGGAAGATTCGCAAAATTGTGCTCAGCAGATGGCAGGACTTTCTGAGCAAATTAATCAGTTATATGATAATACCAATGAAAACGAAAAAATTGTCGATTATACAATGGCTGTTGCAAATGATGGTATTAATATAATCGAAGAACTAAATGAAAAATCAAAAGCCACATCCGAAATTACTCAGGATGTTATAAAAAAGATAGAAGAGTATGAAATCCAGTCCAAGAAGATTGAAAGCTTTGTAAATATTATTAATGAGATTGCGGAACAGACAAACTTGCTGTCATTAAATGCATCGATTGAGGCTGCAAGAGCCGGAGATGCCGGAAGAGGGTTTGCTGTTGTTGCGGAAGAAATAAGAAAACTGGCAGATCAGACGGTAGATGCGGCAAGACAAATTCAAAATACGGTAAAAGAAATAACCTTACAGAATAAAGAAACTGTTAAAACCGCCAGAAAAGCTAAAGATATAGTATCATCTCAAATTGAATCGCTTAATAAAACCATTGATGTGTTTAATAAAATAAGCAATCAGGTTAATCATCTGGCCGAGAACTTTAAAGGTATTATATTAAGGCTTAAAACTATAGAAACAGTCAAAGACGCCACATTAAACTCCATACAGAACATATCTGCGGTAACAGAACAAACTGCCGCATCAGCTGAGGAAATGAATGCAACAGCCCAAATACAGTCGGAAGCTGTAGAACAACTGCAAAAGTCTGCATCTAAATTGAAAAATGATGTAAGTAAATTGGAAGAAACAATCAGGAAATTTAAAGTATAGACATGCCTTTGCATAGATAAAAGTGTTAATTAATTCTAATATAAATAGATATTATATATAAATTTTGCACAAAAATAGCAATATTTGAAATTAAGTCAGCAATTTTTGAGAAGCCTGAATAGGAGTATTTTGTTATAATACATTTGTATTTTTTTTGAATACAAAAATAAGAGGAGGGTATAATATGAAACGTATTATTGCTTTATTTCTTGCATGCCTGATGATAATGTCACTGGCATTAACAGGCTGCGGCAAGAAAGACGACAGCAAAGAAGGCTCTAACACTGACAAGACTGATAGCGGTAAGAAAACTGAAACTCAGGAACCTGTAAAGGAAGTTGAGGATGATCCTAACGTAAAGGTACTAAATATCTGGTCCTTTACCGATGAAGTTCCTAATATGTTGAAAAAGTATAAGGAATTAAATCCTGACTTCAATTACGAAATCAAGGAAACAATTATTTCCACATCTGAAGGTGCTTATCAGCCGGCACTTGACCAGGCACTTGCCGGAGGAGGTTCCGATGCACCGGATATCTACTGTGTTGAGGCTGCATTCGTTCTGAAATATACACAGGGCGATGCTCATCAATACGCAGCAGCATACAAGGATCTGGGTATTGATGTAGACAAATTGATCGAAGAAGCTGAGATTGCTCCTTATACAGTAGAAATCGGAACAAATCCTAAAGGTCAATTGGTAGGACTTGGTTATCAGGCTACAGGAGGAGCTTTCATTTATCGTCGTTCACTGGCAATTGATACGTGGGGAACAGATGATCCTGAAGTTATCAAGACCAAGATAGGTCCCGGCTGGGATAAATTCTTCGAAGCAGCCGAGGAACTTAAAGCTAAGGGGTATGCTATAGTATCCGGTGACGGTGACATTTGGCACGCTGTTGGAAACAGCTCTGATCAGGGATGGGTTGTTGACGGCAAGCTGACAATTGATCCTAAGCGTGAAGAGTTTTTGGATCTTTCCAAAAAACTTAAAGACAATGGCTATCACAATGATACTCAGGACTGGACCGACGCATGGTATGCTGACATGAAGGGCGTTGGTGACAAGCCCGTATTCGGTTTCTTCGGTCCTGCTTGGTTGATTAACTACGTTATGTCTGAGCATTGTGGCGGAACCAAACCCGGCGAAGGTACATATGGCGACTGGGCAGTATGCGAACCTCCGGTAGGATTCTTCTGGGGCGGTACTTGGGTTCTTGCCAACAAGAATACAAAGATACCTAAGACTGTAGGTAAAATTATCGAATGGATTACTCTTGACAGCTCCGATACAGGCCTTCAGTACTTCTGGGCTAACGGTACTTTAAACGGCCCTGGCGGAACAAAAGATACCGTTGCTTCCGGTGCTGTTATGAAGAGGTCTGACGGTACTCTTGACTTCTTGGGCGGCCAGAATATGTTTGATGTATTTGTTCCTGCCGGTGAATTTGCAAACGGTAAGAACTTAACACAATACGACGAAACTATCAATGGCTATTGGCGTGCACAAGTTCGTGAATACACAGCCGGTAATAAGTCTCGTGAACAGGCTATAGCTGATTTCAAACAACAAGTAGCAGATAACCTTGCTGTTATCGTTGAATAACTAGGCTGATATTAGGGGCGGCGAAGCCTTTCGACCGCCCTTAATTTACGCAAAAGATAAATATATGATTAAAATGCATGTTTCATAAAAAATTTTTTAGTACATAATTATATAATAATATAATAAACATGCATGGTTATTTCGGAATCTACCCAGAAGACTTTAAGAATACCGGAGGTGCATTTAATGCGACGTCGTAAAGGCATCAGTTACGCAAAATACGGATATATATTTTCAATCCCGTTTGTTCTTGTGTATCTGATTTTTTCGTTGTATCCAACGCTGTTTACAGCTGTAATAGGGTTTACGGATTTTAAAGGTCTTGGAAGAACGGATTTTAATTTTCTTGAAAATCCGTTACAGAATTTTGTCCAGGTATTAAAAAATCCTTCATTCCAGAAGGCCCTTGGAAATACGGTTCTTATTTGGACTCTCAACTTTATACCGCAGATTTTACTGGCTTTATTGTTAACGGCCTGGTTTACCAGTAATCGCCGTAAAATAAAAGGTCAAGGATTATTTAAGGTATTGTTCTACATGCCCAATATTATAACTGCTGCCACTATAGCAATTCTTTTCAGCTCACTGTTTGGTTATCCGATAGGACCGATAAACTCTATATTCCAAAAATTAGGTTTATCCAAAGAGCCTATATATTTCCTGTTAAATAAAAGTGTTGCCCGTGGTATTGTTGCTTTTATACAGTTCTGGATGTGGTATGGTTATACAATGATTGTATTTATAGCCGGAGTTTTGGGTATTAATCCCGAATTATTTGAAGCAGCCGAAATTGACGGGGCTTCAAGCAGACAAACATTCTTCCGTATCACTTTGCCAAATATCAGGACAATTATGCTGTTTACCCTGGTTACTAGTTTAGTCGGTGGATTGAATATGTTCGATATACCGAAATTGTTCCAGAACGGTGGACCTGATAATGCCACCCTTACAGCAGCCGTTTTTATATATAACCAGGCATTTTCAGGAAGTTACCTGTATAACCGTGCTGCAGCCGCAAGTATGATTATGTTTGTAATTATATTAATATGTTCTTCGGCTATATTCTTCATCTTAAGGGATAAAGACGCTGTACTTCAAAGGAAGCTTGAAAAGAAGCACAAAAAAGCTTTAAGAAAAGCTGAAAAAGAGGCAAGGAGGGTGGCAGTATGAGACATGCAAATACCGTACCTCAAAAATTATATAAAGTATTAATTTATGTTGTTTGCATTATTCTGGCACTATTGAGCATATTCCCGTTTTGGGTTATGATAGTAAATGCTACCCGTAATACCTATCAAATTCAGGCCAATGCAGTTTCCCTTATACCGTCAACTTATCTGGTAAACAACTGGAAGGTCCTGGTGGGAAAAAGCTTTAATCCTATGAGAGGATTTATAAACTCAATGATTATTTCGACTTGTGCTACAGTTCTGACAGTATATTTCTCATCGCTGACCGCATATGGATTGGTGGCATATGACTGGAGATTACGTCAACCGTTTTTCTCATTTATAATGGCAATTATGATGATA
The DNA here is from genome assembly GCA_964538605.1 of uncultured Herbinix sp. Lineage (GTDB taxonomy): Bacteria > Bacillota > Clostridia > Lachnospirales > Lachnospiraceae > Mobilitalea. The sequence goes on from CAZIHC010000129.1 coordinate 6,221, forward strand.
CCGGCACAGGTAACCAGTATCGGATTTTACCAGTTTATGTATAGAATTGGTTTAACCAATAACTTTATGCCCTTGATACTTCCTGCAGTAGCGGCTCCGACAACCGTGTTCTTTATGCGGCAATATTTGCTGGAAACTCTTAATTTGGATATTATTAATTCAGGAAGAATAGACGGTGCAGGTGAATTCCATATATTTAACCGTATCATTTTACCTATTATGAAACCGGCTATTGCGACACAAGCAATATTTTCATTCGTAGGAAACTGGAACAACCTGTTTATGCCAATGGTTCTTTTAACTGACTCAGACAAATATACATTACCTATCATGGTAAGTTTGCTTAGAGGAGACTTCTATAAGACGGAATACGGTTCAATATATCTTGGACTTACCCTTACAGTACTTCCGCTGTTTATTGTATATTTCTTATTATCCAAGTATATTATTGCCGGTGTTGCTTTAGGTAGTGTAAAGGAATAAAAAATATATATTTAAAAAAGAAGATGGTAGTAAAATACCATCTTTTTTTATTACAATTCAAATGTTTGCCTGCAATTTGTAAACATTATCGGTAT
>CAZIHC010000130.1:0-6782 GCA_964538605.1 uncultured Herbinix sp.
GAACCGATGTTATAAATATCTGTCCCGAGTCGGTAAATATCCTTGCCAATTCACCAATCTGATGTATTTGCTCAATTCTGTCCTCGTTTTCGGTACTTACATTCGAACCAAGGCCGCCAAGAAGACTGGAAATTCCAAGAAAGTAAACTTTATGCTTCGTATTAAAAAGCCTTTTTTCCAACTGCCTTCCTATATCCTGAATGTTCTTTTCAAGCTCTTCACTTCCCGTAGTAATTACAATAAACTTCGATTTGTGCCCATATACTTCTCTTCTCTCTTCTTCCGTTATAAGACTCTTTTCCCACAAATACTCCCTTTTTCTGATATGCTCTTTCAGACTATTCTCCTGATCATCAACGCTTTCAAGAATTATTCCGCCTCCTGCGATATCATAATTGTCAACAATTACAAAGCGCCCTGTCTGTTCAAAATTGGAAATTATATCAAATGCAATGGGCTTTGGTGTTTCAAAAATACACTCTGCTACATCGTGCCTTTCCACCTGGTCCTTAAAAGTATCGATATTTATCTGGGCTGCATCAATTATGCTTATAATCTCCACCAGTTTTACACTGCTTCTCATTGTTCCTATTTTCAGTTTATATTTTTTATTTTTCACAAGAGGAGATTTCCCCACCCAAAAAATGTTAGCTCTAAACTTCGAACTGACATTGGGATGCTGTTCATTTACTTTAACCATGATTTCTCCGGGTTTTATGTAAATCTGTGTCTTAAGAGTAACTCCTATTGCCTCATCGGCACCAGCTTCCTTCCTTGGTGGTACGTTAAATCCCTCAATACTTGCAATTTCCGACTTCTTAAAGGACGGCAGGAACAGTACTTCATCACCTTCCCTTATTGTTCCGCTGGTTATTGTCCCTGCCACAATTCTTCTGTCATCGCCTTTTTCAGTAAATTTATATATATCCTGAACGGGCATGCGAAAGTCTTGCTCTGCATTTTTTTCTTGTTGCTGAATCCATCCAGTTGTTCCAATACTGTAGGCCCTTCATACCATGGTGTATTACCGGATTTTGATGCAATATTATCTCCATGAAAAGCACTTATAGGTATAAAATTTACAGGTCTGATTTTTATACCGTTAAGGAATTCCGTAAACTGTGCCTTTATTGTATCGAAAACTTCCTTGTCAAACCCGACCATATCCATTTTATTAACCAGCACGGCAACCTGCTTAATGCCAAGCATAGAAACAATATGACCATGCCTTTTGGAATTTTCCTGGATTCCTTCTTTCGCATCAATAACAAGCAGTGCAGCTTCAGCCCGGGATGCTCCGGTAACCATGTTTTTCAGAAATTCGATATGTCCCGGTGCATCAATAATTATGTAATCCCTTTTACCGGTTTTGAAAAAGCACCGGGCAGCATCAATGGTTATCCCCTGTGCCTGTTCATCCTTCAAGGCATCCAGCAGAAACGCATATTCAAAGGGTTTGGAATTTCTCCGGCAATATTCCTTGACAAATTCCAGCTTGCCTTCAGGCAGTGAATCGGTATCAGCAAGGAGCCTGCCTATTACAGTACTCTTTCCATGGTCCACATGCCCCACTATAACAATATTCATCTGCTCTCTTTCCGCCATATTACATATAACCTCCTTTGCGAAGCGTTTCAAGGCCTCCGCCATCGTCCTGGTCCTGGGCTCTGCCTGCTCTCTCAGCAATTTTTGCAAATTTTCCGCTTTTTAATTCCTCTATTATCTCCCTCACATTTTTAGCAGTGGATTCCACCGGCGAAGTGCACGGATAGCAACCTAAAGACCTGTATCGCTTTCCGTCTCCCTGATCAAAATACAGTGAAGTGATAGGAATATTCTCCCTCTCGATATATTCCCATATATTGAGTTCCGTCCAGTCAAGAAGAGGATGGATTCTCACATGGGTACCGGGTGCAAAATCCGTCTTAAACTGGTTCCAAAATTCAGGTGGCTGATCTCCCACATCCCAGTCATTATCCTTGTCCCTGGGTGAAAAATACCTTTCCTTTGAACGGCTGCCTTCCTCATCAGCCCTTACACCGACAATCACGCCGGTAAATCTTTCTCTGTTGGTATCCTCAACATATTTTCCGGTTTTATGGTCCAAAATATATCTGGGCCACTCCCCGGAAAGGGTATGTTTCAGTGCTTCGGATTTAAGGGTCTGGCAGCAGGACAAACGGTCTGTTTTGCCGTCAGGGAACGTGTTCTTTTCCCTTAATGCCTTTGAATTTTCTCCATATATCATGGTAAGTCCCCATTTTAACGCCAGTTCATCCCTGTAGGCAATCATTTTAGGAATTTTATAATGGGTATCTATATGTACCAGCGGAATGGGAACATGCCCGAAAAATGCCTTCCTGGCAAGCCACAAAAGAACGGTGCTGTCCTTTCCTATCGACCACAACATGCATAAGTTTTTAAACTCCCTGTATGCTTCCCTCAATATGTAAATACTCTGTGCCTCCAATTTATCCAAATGATCCATTATTACCCCTCCTTAACGACGTTTGAAACATGAAGTCCGCATTCCTTTTTATCCGGATCTTCCCACCACCACCGGCCGCTTCTGATATCTTCGCCTTTTCTAACCGCCCGGGTACAGGGTTGGCATCCGATACTCCTGAAATCCTTGTTATAAAGGCTGTTATAAGGTATGTTTTTGCTGCGTATGTACTCCCATACCTGCTCCTCGGTCCAATAGGCCAGGGGATTTATTTTTAGCATATCGTGGGCGTGATCCCATTCAAACAATTCAATATTGCTTCTTGTAACAGACTGTTCCCTTCTAAGACCGCACACCCACACATCCGACGTTGCAAGCACCCTCTTTAAAGGTTCAACTTTTCGTACCTCACAGCATTTCTTCCTTAACTCGACACTTTCATAAAACATGTTTGGACCATACTGTGAAACAATTTTTTCCAATTGCTCGTTAGACGGTGCATAAACCTCATATTTGAAGCCATATCTTGAAGATGTTTCCTCCATTAAATCATATGTGCTTTGAAAGTGTCTTCCGGTATCAATGAAAAATATTCTGGGATTTGCACTGTTTTTTGCAAAGATTTCGGTCAGCACCTGGTCTTCAATGGAAAGACTTGATGCCAGGATTGTTCTCGATGTTCCAAATCTATCCAAAACATAGCAGATTATCTCTTTAGGTGATTTATCCAAAAATTCCTTGTTCAATTTCTCTATTTCCTGTTTGATCATGAGTTACCTCCTTACTTACATTCAATTATCCTTTTCCTTTTAAGTTACAACTAAAAACCGGGTTCAATTTGACTTTGCCAATTTTTCAAAATACTCCAAACCGACTCTTTCTACAAAACTGTGAAAAATCTCATTATCCTTTCGATGATTTAAATAATTTTCAATGAAACTGTGAACTGCTTTTAGCAAGTCTTCTTCCTTAAACCTTAAATTAAGTCTTTGCCCAAAAGCAGCATTTTTTCCCAAAGCCCCTCCCAAGAACACATCAAAGCCCTCACAGGAGTTTCCGTTTTCCTTTAACAGGGCACCTCTAATTCCAATGTCCGCAATTAATGTATGCCCACAGGAATTGGGACACCCTGAAATCTTAACACTAATGGGCACATCAGCCTTTAATCGGTCATCTATATAGCTTGAAAGCTTTAGTGCTATGTTTTTGGTGTCAATTAAGGCAAGGTTGCAGAATTTTGAACCAGTGCATGCCACAATTTTGCTTAAGAACGTTTCAGGCTTATGGCTGAACTTTTCAAATATTTTATTTTTCAGCACCTCGGAAACTTTTTCATTATCAATCCCCGAAATAATAATGTTTTGGCTCGACGTGGTCCGAAGAATTCCGTCTCCATATTTTTCGCTTATTTCAATCAGCTCTTTAAAGTCTGTTGATGTCATATGTCCTAAAGGAATATGAACTCCTATGTAACTCTTACCCTCCTGCTTTTGTCTGTGTACCCCGTAGTAATTTATCGAATTGGAACCGTCGCTTTTATCAATTCCTCTCTTTGGCAATTCACCGGTATATTCAAAGAGTTTCTCGGTGAATTTTTCTATTCCCCAGTCATCCACCAGGAATTTAAGCCGGGCACGACTTCTGCTGTTCCTGTATCCAAAATCCCTGAATATTGTCGCTATTGCCACCGTTACTTTCAGTACCTGTTCCGGAAGTATAAAGGCATCAACTTCTCTTGCCATCATAGGTTTGGAGGAGAGCCCGCCTCCTACTTTTAAATGAAACCCTGCTACCTCCTCGCCATCTATAACTTTTACGGCAGGTGTAAAGGAAATATCGTTTATCTCAGAATTTCCGGCATTTCTTGTACTTGCAGAAATTGAAATTTTAAGTTTTCGCGGAAGATTTGAAAAATCTCTGTTGAGAAGAAAGAAATCGTTAACCTGATTTACCAGTTCGGTGGTATCCATAAGCTCGTATTTGTCAATTCCTGCTAATGGATTCCCTATAACAGTCCTGGGACAGTCTCCGCACGACTCATAACTTGCAAGCTTGACACTGTTTAGCTTAAGGAATATTTCCGGTAAATCTTCCATGCGTATATTATAAAACTGAATTGCCCCACGGGTGGATATTCTCATAAAGTCTCTGCCGTATTTTTCTGCAATTTCGGCCAATATTTTTGCTGCAGGTACATCAATCTTTCCGGTATTGATGCGGATTCTTAGCATAAACAATCCGTTTTTGGGCTTTTGTTCATAAATTCCCGCCCATTTGAGCAGTATCCTGTCTTCATCGGACACCGACTCAATACCTTGTTTTGAGTACTTATTGACGATGGTTTCAATAACATCCAATCCATCTCTTTTAAGTTTTATTTTTTCAACATCATTCAGCAATTGGATATTCTGTTTCCAAATTTGCTCATACACCATGTGTCAACCCCCCTGGCATAACATCAGCCATTTATGTACTATTAATCGGTACATGTTTTGTAAGAATAGCCGATTCATCCAAACTTCATTGCAAATATAAATCGGTACAATTATTATTTTTCCTATATGTTTAGTAAGTTTTTATGTATTATATATCCTTCTGTCTGTCCTTATACGAAGGGAACTAAAACATTTCGCCTTCATACAATAACATTACTATTCCTATATAATTTGTTAGGTTTATATTACCATGACATTCATTATATTGTCAACACATATTTATGATATTACATATAGGATTAGTCGGGTTAATTTTATCATCAGGGAAAATTAATTAAAACTTTCCCCCTTAGTATTTTTAAGCAAAACATTAGTTCTGCCCTATTATTTTGTAAAATTTCTTTACCGGCATATCTACCTCATTGCCTGTTCCAAGTCCTGTATTAAATCATCTGCATCTTCAATTCCCACAGATATTCTAAGCAGCTTTTCATTAACCCCCAACTTTTCTCTTATGTGAGGAGGTATAGCCTGGTGAGTCTGCGCTACAGGATAGGTTATCAAACTTTCAACTCCCCCAAGACTTTCAGCAAAAATGAAAACTTTTAACCTCTCAAGTAACGATTCTACCAGTTTTTCATCCTTAACATGAAAAGAAATCATAGCTCCAAATCCAGAGGCTTGTTTACACAGTACTTCATAGCCCGGATTTTCAGGCAGTCCAGCATAATAAACCTTTTCAACCTTGTCATGCGTTTTTAGCCAATTGGCAATTTTCTGTGCATTATATTGCTGTCTGTCAAGGCGTACACCAAGAGTCTTTATTCCTCTTAATACAAGCCAACTGTCAAAAGGTGACAGCACAGCTCCTTCAGATTTCTGTATTAATCTTAGCTTTTCTGCTATTTCGTCATCGGACACTACAATAAGTCCTGCCAATGTGTCATTGTGTCCGGCAAGATATTTCGTTCCGCTGTGGAGTACAATGTCTATTCCAAGCTCAAGGGGTCTTTGATAGTAGGGTGTAAGAAATGTATTGTCAACAATAGTTAAAATTCCCCTTGATTTTGCAAGTTCCGCAACTGCACGTAAATCAGTTATTTTCATCATGGGATTTGACGGAGTTTCAACAAATATGGCTGCAGTATTGGGCTTTATACTCTCTTCAATATTTTTTATACATTCAGTATCTACAAAACTGAATTCCAAACCGTATTTTTTATATATTTCTTCAAAAATACGGTATGTACCTCCATATAAATCATCAGAAACAATTATATGATCCTTTGGAGAAAAAAGCTTTAATATTGCAGATACCGTAGCCATTCCACTGGAAAATGCCAATCCGTGTTTGCCGTTCTCCAATAATGCAATAGTCCTTTCCAATTCTTCCCTTGTAGGATTCTGAAGCCTTGAATAATCATATCCAGTGGTCTGGTTCAAACCAGGATGCCTGAAAGTTGCACTTTGATATATTGGAAAACTTACCGCACCTGTTTGCGGATCATAGCCTTTATAACCATGTACCAGTTTGGTGTTAATATTAACTCCCATTTCCGCTCTCCTCCCATTCACAATTATTCCTATCATCTTAATTCTAATTTCTATAAAAAAAAGGAGTATACTTTCCCTTGAACTACAATAAATTTTATCCTTACTTATCCAATATGTTATATAGTATTACAAAGCATATATTTTGTCAATCACATTGCTTTATAATATCGCTCAGGATATCGCACAAGCAACAGCTTATTTTTTTTTGCCTCAGGTTACAAAACTGTATCCTGGTCCGTAAAATCTTCTGCCGATATAATATAAAATCGGATTATCTAATTATATATTAAAAATATTATAATTTTATGATAAAAAGGATGGGGATAAAAAGGACAAAAAATATTAAT
>CAZIHC010000131.1:0-6771 GCA_964538605.1 uncultured Herbinix sp.
TGTTCAAGGTTACCTAGCTGAGGAATTTTACACATAAATTAGGACTTGATCTATGCTAATGAAAAAGAATGGTAAGTTTGTTGAATATATTATGAAATTTAAAGTATATGAAATACATCAATGTAATTAGAAGAAAAAATAATACGTTGTGGGAGAGCGAGTATGAAGACAGTGGGTATTGTTGCCTGCTCCAACGGACAAAAGGCGGAATTTATTAATCAAAATGAAGAATTAATCAAATATTTGCAATCGATTGGAAGCAAGGTTGTCCTAAGCAATTGCATCTATGAAAAATGCGGAGTCTTTTCAGGTACTGCAAAAGAACGTGCCTATGAGCTGATGAAAATGTTCAATAACCCGGATGTTGAAGAAATATATGATATTTCAGGTGGCGATCTGGCAAATCAGATACTGGATGAACTGGATTACACAGAAATTAAGAAAAGTAAAGCAATTTTTTGGGGTTACAGTGACCTTACAACTGTAATTAATGCAATATATTCACTGACCGGTAAATGCAGTGTGCTTTATCAGGTTAAGCATTTGGTATGTGGTGATTTTACTGAAAAGCAAAGGTATAGATTTGAAAACAGAACTGAACTGTTTAATCCATCGTTCATAATGGTTCAGGGGCAATCGATGGAAGGAATTGTAGTAGGCGGAAACATACGATGTCTTTTGAAACTGGCAGGGACAAAGTATTTTCCCGTTCTTAGAAACAAGCTTTTATTATTGGAGTCATACAGAGGGAAAGTGCCTCAGATAACTACCTACTTAGCTCAGTTAAAGCAAATGGGAGCTTTTGAACAGATAAAAGGTATTATACTCGGAACATTTACTGAGATGGAAGAAAATAATTGTGTTCCGGATATTGTAACCCTTGTTAAAGAGTTTGCCGGTGGTGAAATTCCGATTGCCAAAACGCAGGATATTGGCCATGGAAGTGACTCAAAAGCAATAATAATCGGAGAAAGACTAATAATAAAGAGTTAAACTGACTGTATTATTTCAGAAATATATGATTGCAGGTCAATTTCATACATTATTTCAATGATATATAAAACAGAATAAATATCAAGAATTGAACCACATAATTAAACCCATTATCCTTTCTAATAATTAAAAGCTATCGATAAATTTAAACTGATTTTTTAAGGTTGATAAATATGGATGTAAATTTTATGATTATGCTGATGATTCGCTGCTAAAGTTTACAGTTATTATTGCAAAATCTTACGGTAAATGGGTATTTTGCAAACATAAAGAGCGAAATACATATGAAATACCGGGTGGGCACAGAGAGATAAATGAGCTATCGATGATACTGCTAAAAGGGAGCTTGTGGAAGAAACAGGTGCTTCAAGATTTAATATAGAACCTGTTTGCATTTATTCGGTCACAGGAAAAAATAGAGTAAATGAAGAAGGACATGAAACTTTTGGAAAGTTATAATATGCAGAGATAGAAGCATTCGAGAATAACCTTAATAGTGGAATTGAAAAGGTTATATTGATTGATTAATTACCGCAGGAATGGACTTATCCTTCAATTCAACCATTACTTATAAATGAATTTATACGTAGAAAAAAGCTAATAAATAAATCATAATTAGTATATACGAAAGTTAGCAAAGATTCTAAGCAGAATATATAATGCTATATTTTTATTTATTACTTTGAAATATTATCAAGGAGAAGAAATATGAACAAGCAGTTTCCCGGTATACTTATAAGAATGGAACGTCTAAAAAAGGATTGGAGTCAGTCAGGGCTTTAGTACTATGAAAGGTTTTACAGTTGCGATGTATTCATTTTTTTTGGCAGCGGAGTTCATTGGACGTTCCATTGGGGGCATAATCTTAATAAAGAAGTAAGTGAACATCCGGAGGAGTTTACCTATTGGTTTAAAATACTAATGGAGCAACTTAAAATGCAGTTAATAATACTGCAAATATCAGGGAATAAGGCTCTTGAAACTTGGTCGTTATCCTAACGAATTTAAAGTAAAATAACGCACACTGTACGGTAGCATAATACCGTATGGTGTTTTTTTGTCTAAAAGTTCATAGATGAATAGCATCATTAAAGAGAAGGGTTTTATTATCCGAAAATTTACAAATAGGCATTATGTAGATAATGTATAATAAAAATGCCATATTATGTATAAATATGTATGTTTTAAACAATGTACAAAAATAAGAAAATAATGTTTAATTATACACTATATTGTAAAAATAAGGAGGGATATTGTGGCTATTTTAAAATTAAGAGGATTGGATGATTTTACAAAAGAAGAACTCAACAAGTATTGGGAAGGATATAATCCTAAAGTGGACAAACCACGTATACTTGGCGTCAGCTTGAGTTGCTCAAATCGTTATAATTTAAAATGCATTTATTGTTATGCAGGTACTGAAAAAAACCCTATAATAATGAATTAACCGCAGAAGAGCAAATGAAGATTATTTCTGACGGTAAAGCATTAGGGGCACGTACGGTTGTATTTTGCGGTGATGGGGAACCGACAATGGACAGAAACATAGTTCAAATGTTAGCCCACACAAAGCAAAATGATATGATAATGGTTATTGTAACCAATGGAGTAATTTTTGGGGATGATAATCTGTGTAAAAAGGTCCACGGTATGACAGGCAGAGAATTTCTGGAGTTAATCTATGATAATGATGCAATTTTGATTCTAAAATTAGAAAGTTTAAAAGAAGAAAAATATGACTATATAGTGGGAGTAAAAGGAAGCTTTAAGAATTCATGAAAGGCGTTGAAAGGATTACGGATATTGGATTTGGAGAAGTAAAATATAATGTAACCAGAATTGCTTTCAGTTCAGTTATTATGAAGAATAATATTGAGGAATTGGAGGAACTGAAGAAACTCGCTGATTCTAAAAATGCTCAGTATATATGTAAGCTTCCGTCTTTAGTTGAAAATGTTCTGAATAATCTGGAAAATATGTTTGCTGTACATGAATATGAGGAGATTAGAAAGAGATTGTTCCAATATACAGCTAAAAGAGAAACACTAATGGTTGATACTCCCAGATGCATGGCATGGCATTATGGACCATGTATAGGGGTTGACGGTGAAATAAGGGAATGCTATACTTCTCCGTTCTCAAAAGACAGACGAATTGGCAATGTAAGAGAAATGATGCTGCAAGAACTTATTTTAAATAAAAATCAAAAATGTGATATTAATTGTCAGGATTTCTGCCCTGTAAAGACGAGAATTAACAAAGAGTTTATTGAAAAAGGAATGGATGCAATCTGGAAAGTTCATATTGAAAAAACAGGGGAAGTCAGCAATTAACGATTATCTTATGTGACACAAATGGGGGATGCTTACCAAATGATATTTTTAATATTACAAAAGATGTTATATCCAAATTCAAAGTTAATGTCGGAGTACATTGCCATAATGATTTAGGGTTGGCTGTTGCCAACTCAATGAATGCGGTTATGGCAGGAGCCAGGCAGGTACAAGGAACTTTTATAAACTCAGGTTATACCTATTATGCTAAATATTACAGGAAAGGAAAAGCTATTGGCGATCACTTAATCGTTAATGAAAGAGGCGTCATGAAATATTACTACAATGAGGACAGTATCAAAAAAGAATTTCAGATATTTGACAGAATAGAGATAAATACTTTTTCTGAAATGCACACCCATGATTATTTACATGAGCATATCAATTATGTAATAAAATGTATAAAACAGGGGATTTGATATGTATAAATGCAGAAATGCCAAAGTAGACGTTCTTCTTATTAATGATTTGGTTAATAGTGAAGAATTAAAGTTTCTGGACGAATGTGATGAAATAAAAACAGAAATAATTTTTTCATGTGACCATAATGTTCCCGCCGACAGCGTAGAAAATGTAAAAAAGCAGAATTTAATGAGAAAGATTGCATTAAAACGACAATTTCAGATGATTTATGGTATAGGTATTGGATATAATGTTTTATTAAATTTTTTAAGCAATAAAAAAATTGTATGTTCTAACGAAAATGTAGTCAGTCTCTTGGGGGGAACAGGAGTATTAGGATTAAAAGTCAGAGATTTAGATCAGTTTATTGAAATTGCCTCGAATGGTTATATTGACCTGAGAAATTATAAAATTTATTATATAGACCTTTATGGTGCAAATGTACATGATATCGGAGCAAAAGATATTGCTTTATATCTTAAAGAGCAGAATATAATTGACAAAAGCGACGTTATTATTAAATTTGGCGGCAGCTAAATTGAAAATTTGAGTCAGGAAGAAAAAATCAAATTGTGTGGAAGTGCAAGTATAGTAGGTGCAAGTAGTGCAATTATAAAAAATGATAAAGATTTTATAGTAAGAGAATATGATAAAAAATTTGCCTTTGATGTATCCAAGATAAAAAGAAGTTACTTATATAACAATGTATGCCGTTTTTACATAGATGATGAGAATAACGAATTAAGAACAGTTGACCAGGGATTTATAGGGGGATGCCTTTTAGGAGAGCAGGACTATATTAAGGCAGCAAGCTTGCTAAAAGGAAAAAAAATCAATTCCACCACCAAGCTGATAATCTCATTTCCGTCAAATGATTTATTTATTAAGCTTATAGATAAAGGCGTTGTTGATATATTTTTAGAATGCGGAGCCATTATCCTTAATTCAGGGTGTGGTGCCTGTTCAGGAGGTTGTCAGGGAAAAATCAGTTCGAATCAATTACTTATAACCACAAGTTATTATGATCAAAAATATCAAAAGGGCGATGTAATATATACTGACACAGAAAAAGTGATAGAAGCTTGTCTGAAAGGAAAAGTTTGTGTTTAAGGAGAGTATAGAATGGGCAAGGTGATAAAGGTAGGGGACAGCATAGATACTGTTATAATTATTCCAACCCAATATATGACATTAAGGACAATCGCTGAAATGTCACGGTATGCATTTGAACCGCTAAGACCGGAAATTCCTAATATAGTTGAAAAAGGTGATGTATTAATTGCCGGTAATAATTTTGGATGTGGGTCTTCCAGGGAGCAAGCCCCTTTAATCATCAAGGAATTAGGTTTTCAATGTGTTATTGCGAAATCGTATGCAAGGATCTTTTATCGTAATGCGCTTAATAACGGTTTGATTGTATTGGAGTCTAAAGAGTTATATGACATGGTTAATGAAAATGACGAGATTCATGTTGATATGAATAGTTATACGGCAAGAGTACTAAGGGGTAAAAAGGTACATAAAAATATCAGATTAATTGTTACACCGGCATCAAAAGATGTATATCTAAAGGCAATAGAAAAAGGTATTATTACCGATTTAATTAAAAGTGGCGCCATTATTACCAATCCGGGATGCAGTACATGTTTTGGAGCTATGAATGGTTTGTTGGCAAAAGGTGAAAAATTGTTGTCTACTGCAAACAGGAATTTTAAAGGAAGAGTTGGCAGCAGTGATTCGGAAATATATTTGGCATCGCCTGTAACGGTGGCGGTATCGGCATTGTATGGTGAGATAACTGATCCTAGAGATTTTGAATGGGAGGATTAATATATGTTAATAGAAGGTAAGGCAATATGCTTTGGAGATAATATAGATACTGATCAGATAATAGCAGGGTCTTACTTGAGCCTGCCGACTATAAAAGATATGATACCGCATGCATTTGAGAATTATCCGAATTTTAGGAATAATTTTCAAGCTCTCTTTTTTTCAACTGACAGAAAGGACTTTCCCGAACTGATATCAAAAGTAATGATTTTTGATCCTGATAAAGGCGGAAACTGGTTTGTTGATTTTAAAGCCGGAAACGTAAAGTATATTGTGTTCAAAGATAAGATATTAAAATATCAAATCGGAAATCAGACCGAGAAAGACTATGTATGCAATGAATGCAGAAAAATGGGTATACCGGATGAAGAAATGAAATGGCCCGAATAAGCGGAAGGGGATATAAGATTATTGGAGTAATGCCTGATGCAAAATGAAAACCGGATATTTATTTGGGCAAACGTTTATGGCAGCAGTAATCGGAAATAGAGCAAGCAGTCATTTGCATGATTATTTTTTATATATGGAATACTATTCTAAAAAAGAAAGGATAGTAAGCCATGAACGAAAAGGATATGTATACTGCTGATGAAATAAAAGCCCAAAAACAGCCTGTACCGGGAAAAGAAAGCAAGATGGATCCTGAGCCTATCTATGATAATCCTGAAAAGAAAGGCACAGGCAGATTAAAAAATAAGACTGCTATCATCACGGGAGGAGACAGCGGAATCGGCAGGGCTGTTTCCGTTGCTTATGCGAAAGAAGGCTGCAATGTTGTTATTGTATATAATATCGCAGATGATGATGCCAATGAAACAAAAAAGACAGTGGAATCCTATGGCGGGAAGGCATTATTGATCAAAGGCGATATAGGAGACAGCAGTTTTTGCGATGAGGTAGTTGGAAAAACTCTGAAGGAATTTAAAAGTATAGATATATTGGTAAATAATGCTGCTGAGCAACATATACAAAAATCCATAGAGGATATTACGGATGAGCAACTATTAAGAACGTTTAAAACCAATATCTTTTCAATGTTCTATTTAACAAGAGCGGTATTACCGCATATGAAAGAAGGAAGTGTAATTATAAATACCGGTTCGGTAACAGCATTTAAAGGAAATCCGGAATTACTTGATTATTCCGCTACAAAAGGAGCTGTAACAGCATTCACAAGATCATTGGCTTTGAATTTAGCAGACAGAAAAATCAG
>CAZIHC010000132.1:0-6726 GCA_964538605.1 uncultured Herbinix sp.
CAAAACGGCAAGTATGGTCTTTCCTGAACCTACATCTCCCTGTATAAGGCGATTCATAATTCGGTCTGATGTCATATCTTTTTTTACATCTTCCCATGCAGACAACTGAGCGGAAGTCAGACTATATGGCAAGTTCTTAATCAAATCATCACATTCCGGCCTTTCCCGCATAGGATATTCGGTATGGGCAAAATCTTTGCTGCTTTTTAATCTCCGTAAAGCCAGCGAATACAAGAAAAATTCGTCAAAAACCAACCTCTCCCTGGCTTTTATCATGCTCGCCCTGTCCTTTGGAAAATGTATCTCTTTCAGGGCTTTTGTCCGATCCATTAATGAATATTCCCTGGCTATTTTTCTCGGAATATAATCTTTGGCAAACTCCAGTTCATTATGTATCTGACGGACAGCCTTTATAACCAGATTGTTTGTGATGCCTTCGGTTAAAGGATAAATGGGCTGAAGCACTTTCAACAACCTGTAATACTCATCCTTATTAAAATAAATCTTAGGCTGCTCCATTACCAGACGGCCGTATTTTACCTTTATCTTTCCCCGAAACAGGTAACGGCTTCCCATACGAAGCTTATTCATCAAATAAGGCATATTAAACCAGGTTACAGACAAGGTACCTGTATGGTCCCTTACTTCGGCATTCAATATCTGCAGGTTACGCACTTTTTTACTGCTTGGGCTTTTTACTAAAGACGCCTCTATAGTAACCGTATCCCCTTCTGTAACTTGAGATATACAAACAGGCATTCCAAATTCTTCATACCCCCTGGGATAATGCTCAAGAAGGTCCTGAACTGTTTCTATACCGATTTTTTGGAATGCTTTTTTAGTTTTTTCTCCTATTCCCTTTAATACATCGATACTGTCGCTGTACTTCATTTTTTCACTCCGGTAAAATTTATTTATTTTTTTCTATTATAATCCATTATGGCAATTTATTAAAGGGATTACAACACCCCTCATTAATATTCCTCTCTTTGGCTTTATGATTAATTTATAAAATATACAATTACTATCCTTAAATTATTAGAAGTCTTAATGCATATCATCTTTGCCAACGCAATTATCCAATACAATATAAAAATTAAAATATAACCAAATAAGTATTGACAAATAATATGTAATTATGTATTATTGTATTAAGCTATTAATACAATAATACACTAATACAATAGTACAAAATAGATTCAAAAAAAACAGTCGGTTAGTTATGAAAGGAGCTGTAAGGATGCAATGGGACTTAAACAGCGATAAACCTGTTTACCTCCAGTTGGTGGAACAAATCCAGGCAGGTATCATATCCGGCAAGTACCGGCCCGGTGATAAGCTACCTTCAGTAAGAGAAATGGCTGCCCAGGCCATGGTAAATCCCAATACAATGCAAAGAGCCATGTCGGAACTGGAACGGGACGGACTTGTTTATACCAACCGTACTGCCGGCAGATTTATAACCTCTGATGAAAAATTAATCGGGCAGTTAAAAAAACGTTATATTACACAAATTATTAATGAATTTTTGGAAAAAACCGGTCAATTGGGTTTGGAACTTGACGAAATAATTTCATTGATTAACGAAATAGCAAAGAATAAAAATAAAGGCGTATAACGGGAAAGGAGTAATACATGAGTACTATATTGGAATGCAGATCTTTAACAAAAAAATTCGGTTCTGTTACTGCCCTTAATAATATTACTCTCAATCTTGAACGGGGCAAAATTATCGGTTTACTAGGCCCTAACGGCAGCGGCAAGACCACATTAATCAAACTGATTAACGGACTTTTGGTTCCCACATCAGGAAGCATCCATATCGCAGGAATGAATCCCGGTGTGGAAAGCAAAAAAATCGTATCCTACCTTCCTGAAAGAACATATTTGCCGGATTGGTTAAAGGTTTCTCAGGCAATCAATTTTTTCAAAGATTTTTATGAGGATTTTGATGTGAATAAGGCTTACGATATGTTAAAAAGACTTAACCTTGACCTGAGTAAGCCATTAAAATCCTTATCCAAGGGTACAAAAGAAAAAATTCAGCTCATCCTGGTAATGAGCCGAAATGCCGATCTGTATTGTCTTGACGAACCGATAGGCGGTGTAGACCCTGCTGCCAGAGATTATATTTTAAATACCATTATTACCAATTATAACGAAAATGCCACGGTTATAATTTCCACCCATTTGATATCGGATATTGAAAATGTGCTTGATGAAGCGATATTTATCAAGGAAGGGAATCTATACCTGCATTCGTCTGTTGACGAAATCAGGGAAAAAGAAGGCAAATCCATAGATGCACTGTTCAGGGAGGTATTCAGATGTTAAGAAAGTTATTAAAACATGAATTTCATGCAACCGGAAGGATCTTATTGCCCATATACGGCATTACTGTTATACTATCTTTTGTAAACCGCTTATTTATTAATATAGACTCGTATAACACAGCTTTTAAAATAATCGGTACAATAATGATGATTTCGTTTATACTCTCTATATTAGCAACCTGTATTGTATCTTTCGTGCTCATAGTTTTGCGGTTCTACAAAAACCTTATGACTGACGAAGGTTATCTGATGTTCACCTTGCCGGTAAAGCCCCATCAACTGATAAATTCAAAGCTGATATCATCAGTTTTATGGATGATTGTAAGTGTAATAGTAGTTATAGTATCTCTGCTTATTCTTTTACTGAATGCCGAGCGGGCTGTTTTAATAAAAGATACGTGGATTGCTATTCTCAATAGCTTGAAATCATATTATGGCGGAAAATACATTTTATTGATTATTGAAATTATATTAGCAACGATAATAAGCCTCATACAGCAAATTCTGCTTATATATGTATCCGTTGCAGTAGGCCACTTATTCACCGGACATAAAGTATTGGGATCTTTTGCATCCTATATTGTCATTAATACCGCTGTTCAATTAATAACTTTATTTATTAAGTTTGGCTGGGCTCATTTTTCAAGAATACCCATTGAAGAACTTGAAAATCTGCCCCATGCAATATGTCTCATGATTATACTTTTAGGAACAATTTACAGCATATCATATTACATTACAACTAATTATATATTCAGCAAAAAGCTCAATCTGGAGTAGAATACAAAAAATCTGCTGACTTGCATAAACGGCCTTCGGTCGGTTTTAATGCAATGCAGCAGTTTTTTATTTTAATAATTTGCTTATTTACAAGATATATTATGATCCATTTTACTACCGTAATCTCCTGTCCTCAAAGCGGCTCATTTGCTTAAGGCAATATATCAGTTCCTGTAGTCTTTTCTCCAGAGGACCATCATTAACCGTGCAGTCCAAAGAAGCCGCCATATTATTTATAAGCCTGTCATCCATCGCCTTAATGTGGGTAGTAACAATCTCCAACTTCTTTGAATATGATTTGGCATCAAGAAAGCTCAGTAATATTTCATTAATTTTTTCATCTGTATACTCAAAGTTTTCTGTTTCATTAATCTTTTCATCATTTTTAACTGGATAATTTTCATTCCCGCCGGTTTTTACCGAGGCATTATCGGCCATGTTGCATGCAGAAACTTTTTCAGGTTCTTTTATGCCGGTATTTTCATCCTTGCAGTCTTGCTGAAATTCGCTTAAAAATTTCGAAACAGGAAGTACATAAGTTTTAAAATCGTCAAACAAAGCCTGATAAATGACCATATTTTCACAGGTTTCTTTATGTATTCCTATTGTTATAACCTGATAGGGCTTGTCCTTTGTCAGATAAAAAATCTCTCCCGGTCCGGGTATTTTGCTCATCCTGCCCCTCCTTTTATAAAAACATTTATCACATAAAAAATATATAGATAGATATAAAAGTGGTCTTTATACGACCACTTTTTAAGCTTTCTCATCTGTATGTTCTTCGTCGGCAGAAACCTTACCGATTTCCTTTCATTATTAAAACCAACTTTTTATTATTCTACCGAAAGGATGTAGTAATAAATCGGTTGTCCGCCGTAATGAACTTCCACATCCAAATCAGGATATAAGTTCATAATTTCTTCACCGACACTGTTTGCATCCTCTTCGGTAACATCTTCTCCATAATAGAGGCTGATAAGCTCGGAATCTTCATCTACAAGATTTTTTACCAGTTCAATGGTAGTTGTCTTAACATCATCACTTACTGCAAGTATGGTCTTATCACCAAGCCCCATAATATTGCCC
This sequence comes from uncultured Herbinix sp., assembly GCA_964538605.1. Lineage (GTDB taxonomy): Bacteria > Bacillota > Clostridia > Lachnospirales > Lachnospiraceae > Mobilitalea. The sequence continues at coordinate 4,200 of CAZIHC010000132.1, forward strand.
TGTTTAATTTCCTTGCCGTCAATTACCGTATCTCTGATTGCATAAGTAACCTGGCCGGATTTAACTTTATTCATTTCCGCAATCATTCTTTCGGCATTTTCTTCAGGAGATTTGTCGTATACATAATTTATTACCGCAGTAATACCTTGAGGTACAGTCTTAGAAGGAATTACGATAATATTTTTATCTTCCGTCAATTGCTTAGCCTGTTCTGCAGCAAGAATTATATTGCTGTTATTAGGCAGTATGAAAATAGTATCCGCATTCACCTCATCAATGGCATTTAACATATCTTCGGTACTGGGGTTCATGGTCTGACCGCCTTCTATAATATAATCCACCCCAAGTCTGGTAAATATTTCACCCAGTCCCTCACCCATAGAAACTGCAATAAAACCGGCTTTCTTTCTGGGCTGATTATTTGCAGGCTTCTTGGGTTTATCATCGGATACAGCTATATTATGTGCATCCTTTATAACTATCTCATTGTGCTGCTCACGCATATTGTCAATTTTAATATTTGTCAGCGATCCATACGTCAGACCCTTTTGTATAGCCAAACCGGGGTCATTCGTATGTACGTGCACCTTAATGATGTCATCATCAGACACGACAACAATAGAATCCCCGATAGATTCAAGATAATTTTTGAAATCTATTTCAGTACTCAATGAGTATTCCTTTTCAAGCTTTACAATAAATTCGGTACAATAACCGAATTTAATATCTTCAGTGGAAATTCCTTCCAGCTTGGCTGAAGTATGAGAACTACCTTCCTGTTTCACGGACACAGGTGAAAGTTCTTTTCCAAGTAAAGCATCATAAGCTCCCTTTACAATTTCAACCAGTCCTTGTCCTCCGGAGTCCACCACACCGGCTTCTTTTAACACCGGAAGCATCTCGGGAGTCTGTGCCAAAACTTCCTCCATATGGGAAATAATTTCTTTCCCGAAATAAACCAAATCGTCCGTTTCAAGTGCCAATTTGGCTGCTTTTTCGGCCGCACATCTTGCTACAGTCAAAATAGTTCCTTCTTTGGGTTTCATAACTGCCCTGTATGCGGTTTCTACAGCTTTATTAAAAGCATTGGCCATTATAGTAACATTGAGTTCCTTATAATCTTTAATCTCTTTGGTAAATCCTCGGAATAATTGAGACAGAATTACGCCGGAATTTCCTCTGGCACCCCTAAGGGAACCGCTTGAGATGGCCTTTGCCAGTTCTTCGATTGAAGGATCATTAAGACTGTTTACTTCCTTCACTGCGGACATGATAGTCAGGGTCATATTTGTACCGGTATCTCCGTCAGGTACCGGAAACACGTTAAGCTCATTAATAAATTCTTTTTTGGCTTCTATACTCGCAGCTCCGGCAAGAAACATTTTCTTAAATGTTTTTGCGTCTATAGTTTTAACAATCACAGGTTTTTCCTCCTTAATCACCGTAATTCCCAGCGTCAGTCAATTACTCTGACTCCTTCGACAAAAATGTTGATCTTCTTAACCTCAAGTCCCGAGAATTCTTCTACATTATACTTGACATTACTGATCAAATTATCGGCAACCGCAGAAATACTTACACCATAGGAGACGATAATATGCAGGTCAATCGTGATTTTATTATCTTCGACAGTTACATTCACTCCATGACTCAAATTATCCTTTTTCAGCAACTTTACAATGCCGTCCTTCATGTTAATTGAAGCCATTCCGACAACACCAAAACATTCTATGGCCGCAGCCCCGGCATATTTCGCCAACACTTCATTATCAATCGTGATTTCCCCGATTCCGGTATTCAAATGTCCTTTCATATTAACCTCCTTTTCTGCGCTGCTTGTTTTCTATGTTTATTTTATCATTTATCTCCATTTATTGATAGTATAGCCAAATTTTATTCAATAATGACAAAACGGTACATTTCCGTTATATAAAATGAGATATCCTAACGGTTCTCTGCATATTATATATTACTACAAATCAATTCGGAAGTGCATAATATGAAGAGAATGATAGGATTTATCCTATTCTGGATTGCCATCGGTATGACAATCATGCTGTTTATTACCAACGGCATATTGGCTATATGTATTATAATACTTTGTTTGCTGCTTGGGTATAATTTGTTTTGTAATTAACAAATTCTTTAAACTAAAAAGCGGGTGCCAAGACCCCCTGACACCCATTCTTTATTTATGCGCGCTCAACTTTTCCGGATTTAAGACAGGAAGTACAAACATACATTTTTCTTACTGCCCCGTTAACTTTAACCCTAACAGATCTAATGTTGGCTTTCCACATCCTATTAGTTCTTCTATGAGAATGACTAACAGCGATTCCAAAGTGAGCACCTTTATCGCAAATCGCACATTTTGCCATTTGAAAGCACCTCCTTAAGGTAAATTTAGAACCGTTATGGACTTACAAACACATTTATTCTATCAGAATATACCTTATATTGCAAGTAAATTTTTCTTGTATAATTTTCATTTAAATTGCAAGTTTAATTGCCTTACAAAATCTTACAG
>CAZIHC010000133.1:0-6699 GCA_964538605.1 uncultured Herbinix sp.
AAGTAATTTAGCATGATTCAAACACATCATACCCCAACACTTGACAAAGAGCCTTTATTTTAAAGTCACAATTTTATGTAAATTATAAATTACGTTAATAATTAATATTTTAAAATTTAAATATATGGGTTTAATTACAATCAAGAAAAAAGCCATGCCGATATCCCATCGACACAGCTGTAATTTTCCGATTTATAAAATTTATCAACCAACCTTTAATTTAAACTTCTTAATTGCTTTGGTGTCCTTGGCATCCACTTTTGCAATAGCGGCACCTAATTTTTGCATCTTTCTTTCAAAATCCTCATAGCCCCGCTCAATATATTCAACATTCTCAACTATCGTATATCCTTCCGCCATAAGGCCCGCCATAACGAGAGCAGCTCCTCCTCGCAAATCGGAAGCACTTACGATTGCACCGGTAAGACGTTCCACGCCGGTTATTATTGCCGTATTGCTTTCAACAACTCTTATATTAGCACCCATTTTAGTCAATTCATCTACGTATTTAAATCTGTTTTCAAAAATACTTTCGGTTACAATACTGGTTCCGGTAGATAAAGTTAATAATGTAGTCATCATTGGCTGCATGTCGGTTAAAAATCCCGGATACGGCAGGGTCTTTACCTGAGTGCTGTTCGGCCTTTTATCGGCAATTACTCTGACCGCATCATCATACTCTATAACTGTTACTCCCACTTCCAAAAGCTTGGCTGTAAAGGCTTCGAGATGTTTTGGTATTACATTCTTAACAAGAACATCTCCCATTGAAGCAGCCGCTGCAAACATGAATGTTCCGGCTTCTATTTGATCGGGAATTATAGAATATTCACTGCCATGGAGTTTAGGGACACCTTTTATCCGAATAACATCCGTTCCTGCTCCTTTGATATTGGCTCCCATACTGTTAAGGAAGTTAGCTACGTCAACCACATGAGGCTCTTTGGCTGCATTTTCGATAGTAGTCTGGCCCTCGGCCATACATGCCGCCAGCATAACATTGATTGTTGCGCCTACACTGGATTCATCAAAATAAATAGAAGCTCCTTCCAGTTTATCCGCCTTTGCACAAATTAACCCATGTTCAATTTTTACATCAGACCCCAATGCAGCAAATCCTTTTATATGCCTGTCAATAGGTCTGCTTCCGATATTGCATCCACCAGGCAATGCCACCTGAGCTTCTTTATATTTGCCAAGGAGAGCTCCTACCAAATAATAGGAACCTCTTATCTTTCTCACATATTCGGAATCTGCTTTTACAGTGTTGATTTTGGAACCGTTTATTTTTATAGTGTGTTTATTGACTCTTTCAACTCTTGCACCCAAATCTTCTATAACATTAAGCAGTATATCTATATCACTGATATCAGGAACATTCTCTATCTTAACAGTTTCATCTGTCATAATTGCCGCTGCAATAATTCCCAGTGCCGCATTTTTATATCCGCTTATTTCAACTTCGCCTCTTAAAGGTCTTCCACCCTTTATAATATATTGCTCCATAGCGCACCTCATAATTTATTTGTTGTTATGCTAATACATTATTAAAATCAAAGAATTTGTTAAATTTTTATCCGCTATTTTGATTATACCACAATGTGGGTTTTTGTAAATCGTTTTTTAAGTTTTTCATTTACTTAAAGCGTGAAATTACTCCATAAAATGCCACGTCCCCTTTTTTATTAGTTTGATATTTATATTTTAATTCATGATAATTTTTATATTCTCTTTTACGTTATATAAAAAGAGGAAACAGGCTGAAAAAAGAAAGAAATCATACCATTTTATTGTAGATGTAAATTTTTCATGTTATAATAAAGTCAGGGAAATATCCTTCATAAAATAGGTTTGCTGCAAAACATATTTTTTAGGTTATACTTACAAGGAGATGATAACATGCCCAATTACATAACTATAGAATCTGTCAGCGGCGGTGGAAGAAACCTTATTAAGCAGGACCTGAAGCAAAGAACAAATCAATTTGTATGGCGGATAAAATTTTCAACTCCTCTTAACCCTTCTACCGTAAACAATAAAAACGTTTTCATTACAACTTTAAATAATACTCCGCTATTAACCAATATCCGTTATGATTCAGTAAATAATTATATTGAGATAGAGCCATTAGAACCTTACAGCAATAACGAATCCTATTTGCTGCATGTTACAACAAATGTAGAATCCAAAAACCGCAAAAGGCTCCCAAACGAAATTACAATACAATTTAAGATATAAATTGCATGGTAAAATCCTCAGGTAATAAAATCAGATGTTCGTTACCGGTCATTGCGCCCTCGGCTTCATGCCGGGGGATTTCTGTTCCAATTCTAAGATCAGCAGCTGATATGGCATTGCTTATATATTCAAGAAATTTTACAAGTATTTTATCCTTATTTTCATAATTTATAATGTTATATAACCCGTTTTTTAGCGGTACTAAAGCCGACGGATGTACTTTATACCCTTTAAGAGCCATATAGGAAAACGCAAATCTCATCAAATCCTCTTCCGAATAAGGAGGTATATGTATCCTGATATTGAATTTTTCCGTAAGATTCGGACATTCTCTAAACAAACGGTTTAAATTTTCTATGCTGTCCTCAAATATTACAGCAACATCTCCATTTAAAATTTCCGTCAGTTCCAGTATTTTTTCAATGGTCGGCCGATTAAGTTCACCTGCATTTTCTATAACCAAGCAACATTTTCTTATCTCTTCTTTACTTTTCACTATATCGGTTTCAATAAGTTTTTGGGCCGATATTTTTAATATTTTAGACGTTCCCAGTTTTCCCGCTTTACTAAGGAATATGGCTATTTCCTTTGCCAAAGTTGTTTTTCCTGAGAACGGTTCTCCGGTAATTATCATTTGAATATTTTCGTTTTTATCCATAATCAGTTCCAAACAGTCGGCCAACTGTTTTTGGAGTTCTTTAATATGAAGAAAATTTCCGAATAAATAGCGTAAATTCACATTAATACGCTCCGATAACATATCCAGCCGCCTAAGGTCTTCATTCGTTTCGGTAAAATTAAGCAGGCTGTCAATTTCTTTTTGCACATCCGGTTTTGCATAATCGGTATCTTTTTCATCATCATTATTCAGTAAAGAATCTACTTCTTTACGCATATTGTCGGTTATCTCATTTAATACATGGTCATCTATTTCATTCTCTGACGTATTGTTTTCGTAAAAAACTTGTCCACAGCTTTTTTCCTTTTCTGAATCATAATCCACGTAAATGCTGTCGTCATGAGAAATCTCTTTAACTATATTTAGATTATCCGTATTAAATCCTTCCCTGTTTTGGCTTTCGGATTCAAAGTCGTCTTTATTATCCTTATTTGCCCTGCTTTTGAGTTTCTCTATTATTTCATCCTTGTTAACTTCACCGGAATAATATGCTTTTAAAATTTTTGCCTTTTCAACGTAACTGCCCTCACCAAACATAAGAATTATTTCAGAGCATTCCTGGATGCACTCTTTTTCCATACCTGCTTTGTAGTAAAGCTTTGCCAGTTCATAAGTCCATTTTTCCAAATAGATATGCTCTTTTAATTTCTTTAGGGAATTGATTAGTACTTCGTACGGTTCTTTCTTTAGTTTATCAATTTTATACCGATATATATAATAATTGTAATCATTGGGAGCAATCTCTCTGTATTCATTTAAAAAACGTTCGGCTTCCTCAATGTTCTTTCTTCCTATTGCAGCCACAACCATCTGATCCAGGACTCTTCTGGTCCTTGATTTTTTATAAACACGATAAAGCAGTTCCATGGCTTCATCGTACTTTTCATTATGTATATATACTTCTGCAAAAAGGCTTAAGTCTGCTATATTTTTTACTTTTTTTAACGGTATGGTGTCTAAAATTTTCTGAGCAGAGTCATAATCTCCGTTTTGAACTCTTCTTCTGATTTCTTCTGTCTTAATGATAATTCCATAGCTTCCCATTATACTTCCTCCTTATTAATGGATTAAGCTCTGCTTTATCCCTTTCTTCATTATTATACTATCATTTGTGACAAATTTACTCAAGATATAAAGACAAAATAACAGCCCTGTCTGCAAAAACTCAAAGACAAAAAACTGCCGCCTTGCGGTCTTGTTAACGCAATTGCGGCAGCTTTGTTATACCGTTTAATTAATGCTTATGTTTAATATAATAACTGCTTTTTTACGTTTCTTTATAATAATCCAATGTATCTGTCAGCTCTTTTGTAAGCTGAATACTATCTTTTTGGAGCATCCGGTATCTTCCTTCAAGCTCTTTTATTTTCTTTAATCGGTTTTTATTAAACCTTGCAAAGGCTTCTTCAAAAACAGGCTGTATGGTCAACTGTTCCCTAATTTTTTTAGAAAACGGGCAATATGTTGCCAAAATTTCTCTGACCGGCTTATTCAGTTTTAATGCTCCGCCTGATTCAAAGATAATCCATGTTTCATAATCTATAACAAATATTTCTCTGCTGTTATTTCTGCCTTTTTGGATCTGCAGCTTGATTTTTTCTTTCCTTTCCTCTGACAGATTTTTGTTCTTTCTATAGAACTGTATGTAGTCAGAGTATTCAGACGTCAATGATTTATATTTAATATCGTTCCAGGCCACACCTTCTATTGTTCTGCACATCTCCCAGCGGAATCTGCCGCATACCCGAACCATTTGCAAAAATAAATCTCCTTCAAACAATACAGGAAAAATAAACCTTCCGGGACTACCCCTTCTTCTTCCCGTTATGTCCTGCCACATTATGGCATTGGTTCCTATAGTCGGCATTAAAATAATATCCGGATATACTCTTTTAATTATATATTCTTTTTCTATATTCTTCGATTTGTCGGTATATAGAAGTTCCCAGTCGAAAACGGAAAAATCTATTTCTAAAAGTTTTTCCAGGGCATTTTTTATCTTTCCAGAAGAAAGATATACTTTATCCGGCATACTTGTTAAGGCATCCTTGTGAAGCACAGGCACAAAGACAGAGATTTGTCCGCTGGTTAGCCTGTTATTATAACGGAACATATTCTGAATTTCATATTCCAGCTTCCGCTCATTATCGGTACTGTATTCTTTAAGCTGCTTATCTGTAATCATTCCTCTGCTCTTCATTGATAAGAGCATCTCGTTGTATTCCTGATCAAATTCATTCTTTGACGGTTCTTTCTTGCCCTCGTATATAAGAGTCAACCATTCCTTTATATTGTATACATTATCGCATGTTTCATCCTCTTCAAGGAAATAAAGGGATAAAATCTGCTCTTTGGTCAAAAGTCTCTCATCGGCATATCCGTATTTTAAAAACATATCTATAATTCTCGGAACCTGCTTATCATAATAAGCCTTCAAAAACACAGCCTTATACAATACATAAAACGACTCCGTAAGCTGCTTTCTGATGTTTCTGGCATAATCATCCGTCGAGAATTTGTCCTTAAGATTGATAAAGTCCATCATGATGCTTTGCATCTGATTTGCGGTATCTTCATCAATCCCCGAATAATCCAGAATTTGCCGGTATGAATCCGTAAGCTGCATAAGAGCTTTTTCGGCTTCTTCCACGGAATACTTTATAAAGGTTTGCACACTCATATCCTTATCTTTTGTTCCTGTATTGATAAGGTGATAAATCTCTTGAATGCGTTTCCGATTTATATTTAAATTCATGCCAAGTCTGTTATTAACAAATACTTCTATATTATCGATGTTGTCTATAATATTATCGAGCATTTCCAGCAGTTGATCACAATTGCCGTCTGCGTTCACAATTTCAATAGCATGGGATGCAATCAAGCCAAAAAGACTTTTGTCGCTGTCATCGATTAAATACTCTATCCATAAGAACAGCTTCTTTGCGTATTCCTTTAAAATATCATTCATCTGGCTTATAAGGTCGGATTGCTCTTCTATCTGGTAAAGAGTAATAATATTGCTGACACCATAATAAGACTTCATTACATCTATAGGAATCTTTGCACACTCCATATAAAAGCCGATTTTTTCATTATCAAGCTCCAATCCTCTTTCCATGTCGGTCAATTCATCGGCCCATTGGGGTTTTCTTACCGTATATCCAAGTCTTGAGGCAGATTCATAATAAATCTTATAATTGTCGGTAAGTAAATTATAAAGCTCACGACCGTACTTTATAATGCCTTGATAGGTTTGTCCCAGCTCATAAATAATCTTGTTTAAGGAGGCTACCATAAAGCCATTGTAATCTTTATTAATTGAAATAATTTTTTCCAAGTCCTCCTTATACTCTACGGCAAACAAGAAAATCATAACATCATCAGATGCTGTATATGTACTTTGGTATGCCCCGTGCAAAACGTCGTTTACTGCAAGAAAAGACCCCGGCCCCATCAAATATTTCGCACCGTCATGATAAACCTGAACATTTCCTTTAACCAAGAGTGCTATACTGTTTAGAGGCTCTCCTTCATTATAAATAACGGTTCCTTTTGATAATTGATTTACTGCATTTAACTTCATCTTTTGCATCAAATGAACCTCTCCAATTCCTTGTAGTATATTTATAGTCTTTTTATTAATTATATACTAAAGGCAAATTTATAAAAAGTCATTTTTCATTTCACCGGCATAAAATAGTACAAAATTCTTATATAATAAAGCATTATATTGCATAATATTAGCATTATTTACATGTATAGCCAAAAAATAAAGTATATAA
>CAZIHC010000134.1:0-6672 GCA_964538605.1 uncultured Herbinix sp.
GAGTTCGCCGATTATATCAACTTTCTTTACACCGGAAAATTTTCCTTCAATTGTGCCAATATCTACATCTAATTTCCTGTTTATTTTCCTTTCACCGAATAACAGTACATTTTTAAATTTAATGCTGCATGTTCGGTTTATGATATCATTTTGAAACCATATCAATCTTGAATCCGCTATATGAAAGTCATGAAGTGCCGGATCCCACTTTTTTCTCAAAGTTAAGCTGTATTCCTTTTCATACATAATTATGTTGTGCATATATTCAAGCAACTCATCCAGTCTGTGATAACCCCTAACCAAATCTTCATTTTGCCTGGCTCTTTCCGGCCCAAAATATTTACTGTTTTCTGCCACATTTATTAAAAACTCATTTAGTTCTTTATCAGGATTTACTTGAATCCATTCTTCGCTGTTATGTTTTTTTGCATATCTTTTATAAAGGTCTGCCAAATACATATTCGCATTTAGGCTGGATCCGCATAAATAGGATAAATATACAGGTTCAAGTATCATTTTTTATCCTTTCTTTTTAAGCCAGTTTAATTATTAAAAATATTTAGGAGTTCTAAAGAATATATGACAATCAAAGCCATGCTTAACATTATTATACATATTTTTAATATTTTTTCAATTTATCTTCCATATTTTTCTTTAATTATCCATTATAGTAAATTTAAAATGAAAATTCTTGCAGCATAATAAGCTTTTATCTATCATATTTATCATTTCCATAAATTAATCATAGAAAATCCCGCATATAAAATGTTACAATTATTGTCGAAATATGTAATTTACTATTGAGCGGAGGCTTTAGAATGAAAAAAATAATGATTCCTGTAATGTCTGTCTTGCTTCTTATGCTTATTGGTGCAGGAATTTACAGTTTAAATAAACCTAAAAACGAAATGTCTTATCCATCTTTCTTGGATGCTGTAGAAAAAGGCCGGGTATCCAAAGTAACCCTGTATGAAGATAAAGGTACTTTTGACGCTTATCTTGAAAATGACCCGGAAACCGGATATACAGTACCAAACCCTATGACAGAAGATTTTGTGGAATTTTTACTGGTTAACAACGTAAGCGTATCATATAAAAACGGTAATATATCGGGTATTTTTGGTATACTTATTGTTGCCATAGTCGGTTTTGGCATAATTTATTACACCCGGGGTGCGGGTTCGGCAAAGAATTTGATTACAGATGCCAATAAAAAAGACAGCGAAAAAGAAAAAATAACTTTAGATTCGGTGGCCGGCAACGTTGAAGCAAAGGCAATGGTTGAAGATGTTATAGGATTTATTAAAAATCCTTCGCAATACACCAGCTTAGGCGCCCGTATGCCCAAAGGCCTTTTATTTTACGGACCTCCCGGAACGGGAAAGACCTTATTGGCAAAAGCCATAGCCGGGGAAGCCGATGTACCTTTCTATGCCATGAGCGGGTCCGATTTTGTCCAAATGTATGTCGGTGTGGGTGCAAGCCGTATCCGCAGCCTTTTTAACAAGGCAAAAAAGCATGAAAAGGCGGTTATCTTTATAGACGAAATTGATGCCATCGGTAAAAAAAGGGCCAGAAACTCATCCGCCAGCAACGACGAAAGAGACCAAACCCTCAATGCCCTTCTTACGGAAATGTCCGGCTTTAACGACAACCAGGGGATTGTAGTGATAGGGGCAACCAACAGGCTGGACACCCTTGATGAGGCTTTGCTTCGTCCCGGTCGGTTTGACAGGCAAATTGAAATAGGCTTGCCTGACGTCAATTCAAGGAAAAGAATACTGGAACTTCACGCTAAAAATAAGCCAATGTCTGATGACGTTGACTTAGATAATCTAGCTAAATCCACTGTAGGTTTTTCCGGTGCAATGCTTGAAAATTTACTGAACGAAGCCGCAATAATTGCAGCCAACGAGAAAAAATCGTATATAACTTATGAGCACATAGACAAGTCATTCTATACCGTTCTTGCCGGTGCCCCCAAAACGGATGTAAGCTATATTTCGGAACGGGAACGTAAAATTACGGCTTATCATGAAGCCGGCCATGCCCTGGCTACAAAGCTATTGCTTCCTGAAAATTATATTTCCAAGGTTACCATTATACCAAGCGTAAAAGGAGCCGGAGGTTTTAATTTAAGTATCCCCAAGGATGCCATGTATCAGAGCCAAAGGCAGATTCTTGCCAATATTAAAATTCTTTATGCCGGGAGGGCTGCGGAAGAATTAATATTTGGTCCTGAAGAAATAACAACCGGAGCCAGCAACGATATTCAAAAAGCTTCATCTTTGCTTGCCGACTATACGGATAAATTCGGCATGGATCCTGAAATAGGGCTATTTAGTACCCGGATATTTCATGATATTCCGGATGCAGAACTTATAGAAAAATGCCGGGCAATCGCAAACAGCCTGTATAAAGAAACCAAAGAATTATTAAGAGAAAATATACAGTCACTTGAAAAGATAACCACAGAACTGCTGCAAAAAGAAACTCTTAACGGGGACGATATAGATAATCTGTTAGGATTAAAATAATCGGAATAATAACTGTCGTCGGTACCGAATATGATGCCGCAGTAAAAAAGGGAAAACTTATAAGCTGAATACAAAGTTAAAAAACCGGATTATATTAATTTTATAACGGACTTTCAGCGTCAGAAGGCTTGTATTTCCCGCATATAAAACTGTAGATAGTGACGGAAAAAACCGTAAAAAAATTCAAAGATGATAATATATATAACCTCTCAAATTGAAAAAAGGCACCTATACCATAGTATTTAAAGTGAAAACCGACGGTTACCTTAATATGTATATAACTTATTTATATATAACCGATAACTGAAATTGCAGTATGGTAAAAAGCAAAATGCTGCCGCATCCGGACAATTATGATGTGTTCCTTTACGGACTGACAAAAGAAATAATTTAAGTCAGTAAGAAACATCATAATCCGTAAAATGCGGCAGCATTTTTGTAAATAAAATAATCCGTTAATCCATCAAAGGTTTTGATATCTTACATACTTTCCGGTCATATGTAAAGAGCCCGTTTACCTCGTCTTCCACATCGGTAAGCTGGGTATAGACAGCTCCCGAAAGTCCTTCTTTTTTCATCCTTTGGATATCTTCTTTATAAAGTTTTTGCAAAGCCTCTTCCAAATCTTTTGTGTCTTTATATATTCTGTAACCGTATATCATGGGTGAATAAGAATGTCCTTTTATGTAACAGGCATATCCGCCAAACTCGGACAAAACAACCGCCCGCTTATGTTTATCTTTTTCATATTTAAGGGGATGAAAGTAATTATGAATGCTTTTTATATCTCCTCCCCCTTGATCGTACCAGCCGCTTGCCTGATCAATCAGCCTGCTTTTATCTATAGACCTGATTAATTCTGTTACCTCATTTGCATCGAATTGCCCCCAGCCTTCGTTAAAGGGTACCCAAGCCACTACCGACGGGCTGTTGTAAAGAAGTTTTACGGTCTCCTCGCATTCCCTGAGCCATTCGTTCCTGCCTTCAGCATTTTTTCTGCCAAATAAAGAATACCATTTGTCTTTTATGCGGCCGTTGATACCGGGGAACAAAGTGGGCAGGTATCCTACCGTAACCATATTGTATTTTCCCCCGCCGTTAACCATATCCTGCCATACCAGCATGCCCAATCTGTCACAATGGTAATACCATCGTAAAGGTTCTATCTTAATGTGTTTTCTTAACATATTAAATCCCAGGGCTTTAGCCTGCTCTATATCAAAAATCATTGCCGCATCCCCCGGCGGGGTATATATACCGTCAGGCCAATATCCCTGATCCAATAGCCCGTTTTGGAAATAAGGCTTATTGTTTAAAAATATTCTGGGAATTCCTTCCTCATCTTCTTTAATTTCAATTTTACGCATGCCGAAATAGCTTTCGACCATATCCTCTCCCGCCCAGACAATAACATCATAAAGGTGAGGATTTTCGGGACTCCAATATGTAAAGTTTTTCATAGGGATATCAATGGTCGATTCTTTTGTGACATAAGAGTGTATTTTAACGCCTTTATCATATATATCCACCCGATATAAATTGCGTAGGTTTCTTCTGTCCGGCCTGATATTTCTTTGATCCGAATTATCTTCGGAATTAACCGCATGGTTAAGATTAATACTTATTCTTACCATGCTTTCGTCAACTAATGGTGTTATGCTTAAGGATGTAATATAGGTTTCCGGAACCCATTCCATCCATACCGTCTGCCATATACCGCTTTGGGCTGTATAGAACATTCCTCCGCGCTTCAGTTTTTGCTTTCCCCTGCTGTGATATGAAGTATCCGACAGGTCTTTTACTTTCACCGTAAGAAGGTTTCCACCCTCTTCTATGTAATCGGTAATGTCTGCAGAAAACGGCAGGTATCCACCTATATGACGGATCACCGGCCTGTAATTTATAAGTACCTCACATATTTGGTCAACAGCCCCAAAATGCAAAATCAGCCGCTTCCCCGGTTGCTTTTTTTCGACAATAAGCGGTCTTTCATACCATAGGATTTCACCCGGTTTTAGCTGGCGGTTAACTCCCGACAGGACACTTTCCGGAGAAAAAGGCACCAGAATTTTCCCATCATAGTAGAACGGTTTTACTTCGTCTTTGGTTATATTATAATTCCAATAACCGTTTAAAATGGTATAATTGCTTCTTCTTAACTGAGGTCTGGGGTATTCGGTTAAGACATTATTAGGATCTATATTGCTTCCCCATACGGTATAGAGCTGATTAAAATTTATATCCTTATTTTTAAACAATAAAGTACGTATAGCATCCTGTAATTTCATGCAGGCACCCCCAATCGACACAATTATACATATAGTTTAAATTATTGGAACCTCTTATTCAAGTTGTTTGTCCTGCTTAATCCAATATATGTGAAAAATCTTCGGATTATTCAATATCTGTTTGTAAGATGTATTTTTATATATTTTGTTTGTATTATCATGTCTTTTATTTTATGAGCCTGTCTTATTCGGTATGTTTATGATATAATGGCTTTATGAAAGTACATTTAATTAAAAACATTTAAATGCCTCATTCTTTGAAATATAAAAAATGCATTCAAAAAAAAGGATAAGAAAAGTAAATATTATTGATGATGCAGATAAACGCAGATATAGCAAAAATATATAGAAAGTTTAGATTTCTTCTAATACTAATGAAAAATTATAACTAAATGAGAAAAGGAGTTGACATATGAGTTTCCCAAAAGAATTTTACTGGGGTGCCGCTTCTGCATCCTATCAGATTGAAGGTGCCGCATTTGAAGACGGTAGAGGTCTTTCTGTTTGGGATACATTCAGTCACACCGCGGGCAAAGTTAAAAACGGAGATACCGGAGATATTGCCTGCGACCATTACCATCGTTTCCGCGAAGACGTTGCCCTCATGAAGGAATTAGGTTTGAAAGCCTACCGTTTTTCAATAAGTTGGCCCAGAATCCTGCCTGACGGAACAGGAAAGGTAAATGAAGCAGGAATAAAATTTTACAGTGATTTGGTAGACGAGCTTCTTAAAGCCGGAATAGAACCTTTTATAACACTCTTTCACTGGGATTTGCCAAAGGCCATATATGACCGCGGCGGCTGGCGCAATAGGGAAATTGCCGACTGGTTTGCAGAATATACCAAGGTCGTAGTAGACGCCTTGTCAGACAGAGTACGTTTCTGGATGACTCTGAATGAGCCTTTGTGTCATATACTGCTCGGACATTATTCAGGACACCACGCTCCGGGCGAAAAAGCCTCAGATAAAGAGATTGTCCAAATGATTCACCATATGAATTTGGCTCACGGCAAAGCGGTACAAATTATTCGTAACTATGCCAAAACCCCGGCTATAATCGGATTTGTCCCTAACCCCAGTACCGGCATCCCATTAACCGATACTAAAGAAGATATAGAAGCCGCCAAAGCTTATACTTACAGCGGTGCAGCAAGAGGACTTTTCTCCAACGGCTGGTGGCTTGATCCGATCCTGCTTGGCAAATATCCTAAAGACGGCATAGAGGCTATGGGTGAGGACTTTCCTGCAGATGTCATTAAAGAGGGAGATATGGAAATTATAAGCCAAAAACTTGATTTTCTTGGCCTAAATTTATACTTTGGCACTTTTATTTCTCATGATAAATCCGGCGGTTTTTATGAAGTTCCGAAAAAACCTGGATACCCTATAAATGCTCTTAAATGGCCGGTTACCCCTCAGATTATGTATTATATGCCTAAATTCCTTTACGAAAAATATGGTCTGCCAATTATAATAGCTGAAAACGGAATTTCCCTCCCCGACTGGGTTAGCCTGGACGGTAAAGTCCATGATCCTAACCGTATCGACTATATGCACAGATATCTCAAAGAGCTAAAGAAAGCTTCAGAAGAAGGTGTAGATATCAGAGGGTATTTTGCCTGGTCCATTATGGATAACTATGAATGGTCTGAAGGATATGATGAAAGATTTGGCCTGATATATGTGGATTATGAAACTCAAAAACGCATTCCGAAGGATTCCTTCTATTGGTACAAAGATGTCATAGCCTGCAACGGCGATAATTTATAACATTATTTTTAAGAATTATACAATACAAACAATATAAACTAAAAATATAACGTTTACCGCTGAATTATGTTGCTTG
>CAZIHC010000135.1:0-6558 GCA_964538605.1 uncultured Herbinix sp.
GCCGATATAGATTATGTTAAACGTTTCAATCAACGGGAACTGCCTTCTAACCCCGATATTACCGATGCCATATCCCGTTCTACGGTTACCACGGCCCATGCCTTAAATGCAAAAATGATTATTACGGTAACCACTTCCGGGAAAACAGCCAGAATGATTTCAAGACACCGTCCTCATTGTGACATAATGGGATGCACCACCGATCCGGTCGTATGGAGGCAAATGAATTTAATTTGGGGTGTTACACCTCTTCTTATGGCAGTAGAACATGATACTTTTGAATTATTTGAACATGCAATACAGGCTGTAGAAAAGGCCGGCTATATAAAACACGGTGAACTTGCTGTAATGACCGCCGGAGTACCGCTGGGTGTATCAGGAACCACCAATATTATAAAAGTACAGATTGCCGGTGATACGGACTGTAAAAAGGCAAAAAGAAATCCTAAATCTGCCAGCTAAATAACAGGGGGAAAGCTAATGAAACGAAAGGATTACATCAATTGGGATGCTTATTTTATGGGAATTGCTCTCTTATCCGCAGAGCGTAGCAAAGATCCCGGTACATGTGTCGGGGCTTGCATAGTCAGTATGGATAATAAAATCCTTTCCGTCGGTTATAACGGCATGCCAATTGGTTGCTCAGATGATGAATTCCCATGGAATAGGGAAGGAAATCCCCTGGATACAAAATATTTTTATGTTTGCCACGCCGAACTGAATGCCATATTAAATTATTCGGGAACCGATATGAAAGGTGCCAAAATATACACCACCCTGTTTCCTTGCAATGAATGCACAAAAGCTATCATCCAAAAAGGTATAAAAGAAATAATTTATATGAGCGATAAATATGCCGAAACTGATTCTATAAAAGCATCCAAACGGATGCTGGATGCTGCCGGAGTAACTTACAGGCAGTATATTCCTGTCGGCAAAGTTATAAACTTGTCTTTATAGATATGAATGGCGACATAAACATATACGCCTCGAATAATAACTCATAAATATATTGATATAAAATTTTAAGGGTACACGATCAATACTGTGTACCCTTTTTTTGTAGCTGATTTGTCAACACTATAGTAATTTTGCAACCAAGTTATCAACAATTTATTCATTTTATTCTTAATCTTCAACAGTATAGTTAGGTGCTTCCTTGGTAATCTGGATATCGTGAGGATGGCTCTCTCTTAAGGAAGCCTGAGATATCTTTATAAATCTTCCTGTCTTTTGCAAAGTTTCTATATCTTTTGCACCACAGTAACCCATACCGGCTCTTAATCCGCCAACTAACTGGAATACCGTATCCTCAACAGTACCTTTATATGCAACCCGGCCTTCCACACCTTCCGGAACCAGTTTCTTTGCATCGGTCTGGAAATACCGGTCTTTGCTTCCTTTTTCCATTGCGGCAATGGAACCCATACCGCGATATACTTTATATTTTCTTCCCTGATACAACTCGTATGTTCCGGGACTTTCATCACAGCCGGCAAATATGCTTCCCATCATACATACATTTGCACCTGCTGCCAGGGCTTTTGTAATATCTCCCGAATATTTGATGCCTCCGTCGGCTATAATAGGGATTCCGTATTCTTTTGCCACTTCATAAGAATTCATTATAGCCGTTATCTGCGGCACACCTATACCTGCGACAACTCTTGTGGTACAGATGGAACCGGGTCCTATACCGACCTTAACCGCATCAACACCGGCCTTGATTAAATCTAAAGTTGCTTCTCCTGTTGCTACATTTCCGGCAATTATCTGTAAATCAGGATAAGCGTCCCTTATCATCTTTACTGTACGGATAACATTGGCCGAATGGCCGTGAGCCGTATCTATAACAACAGCATCCACTTTGGCATTAACCAACGCCTCAACCCGATCCATAACATCGCTTGTAACACCTACCGCAGCCGCACACAGCAGCCTTCCCTGATCGTCTTTGGCTGAATTGGGATACTTAATTTGCTTTTCTATGTCTTTTATGGTAATTAGACCTTTCAAATTTCCTTCATCGTCGACTAATGGAAGTTTTTCTTTTCTGGCTTCTCTTAATATACGCTTTGCTTCTTCTAAGGTAATACCTTCTTTGGCAGTGATCAGACCTTCAGAAGTCATGCATTCTTTTATTTTTTTGGAATAATCTTCTTCAAATTTCAAATCGCGGTTAGTAATTATTCCGACCAGTTTTTTCCCTACCGTAATCGGAACACCGGAAATCCTGTACTTTGCCATCAGTTCATTGGCATCTCGCAATGTATGTTCAGGAGACAAGTAAAAGGGATCGGTAATAACTCCGTGCTCCGACCTTTTTACCTTGTCTACTTCCTGGGCCTGTTCTTCAATAGACATATTTTTATGAATTACACCGATACCGCCCTGTCTAGCTATGGCAATAGCCATCCGATTCTCGGTAACCGTATCCATTCCGGCACTCATCAACGGAATATTTAATTTGATCTTTTTTGTCAGCCAAGTTGTCAAATCCACCTGGTGAGGTAATACCTCCGAATAAGCCGGCACTAGCAATACGTCATCAAATGTTATTCCTTCGCCAACGATTTGGGCCATTTTAAAAACTCCTCTCTTTCTTTTCTCGTGATAATATTTTTTCCATATTTTACTGTATTACGGGGTTTTGCCCGCTAAATTATTTTTAAAAGTATAACGAATAATCTTACCCTTGTCAACATTAATCAGGAGTTAAAAACTTAAAATTAGGATATATGCAAACATTTATACAAGCAAAAACACCGCTATGATTAATTGTCATCATCCGGCAATTGTCCGGTTATGACCTGTTAATCACTGCGGTGTTCTCTGTTAATATATATATTTTGAATACACTGATTAATCAGAAATGTTCAATCTTAAATCTGTTTTTAAGTGAGCAATCCCTTATATTAAAATATTAATAATTTGACACTTTTCTCGGACTCTTTTGCTTAATCATGGCAAGCATTTTCTCGTTGGGTTCAAAAAGAATCTTAAGTTTTTTGCCGTTAGCATTGGCTATAATAACGTAAGGCTTGCTGTCTTTATTAAGCGACGAAAAATCCTTGGTTTCCAGTTGCAGATGCTTATAATTGTCCAGTGCTGCCGAATTAAACGGAGCCATAATTTCAACCTGCTCAAAATCTATGCGAAGCATAGTTTTCCGCTTTGATTTTCCGCTTATTTTATCAAAATCCAGTTGACCGTCTACAAAGACATATTCATATTCAACGCTTAATCTGGGATAAAAGTAAAATACTGCAACCAGGATTGCCACACCCAAAAAACTCAGCAGATTTCCGGTCATTATCAGGAAAAAACCTGCTAAAGCACCGATTATCATTAAAACCCTAAGTCCAATGGTTGTAAAGGTATCTTTCCTTTTAACAACTGCTTCTGCATACAGCTCGTTCATCGTAACACCTGTACCTTCCTTTAAATAATTTATAGTATATATTCAATATTAATACATAATCGGCCGGTATGCAACATTTATTCCACTACTACAGTCCAGTTAAAGATGTCTTCCAGGTCACCAAGCTGAATTCCCGTTAAATTGTCATAAAGTTTACGGCTTAATGGCCCGGTATTTCCGTCCCCTATCTTCATTATATGGTCCTTCCATCTGAGTTGTCCTACAGGAGAAATTACTGCTGCAGTACCGGTACCGAAAACTTCTTCCAGCTTTCCGCTTTGATGAGCTTCGTATATTTCATCTATTGAAATAAGCCTTTCTTCTACTTTAAGTCCCCAGCTCTTACATAAGGTAATTACTGAATCCCTGGTTACCCCCGGCAGGATGCTTCCGCTAAGTTCAGGTGTTACAACAACTCCGTCTATCTTAAAGAATATGTTCATTGATCCGACTTCTTCAACATACTTTCTGTGTACCCCGTCCAGCCATAAAACCTGGGTATAACCTTCATCATGGGCTTTTATCTGGGCTTTTAATGATGCCACATAGTTTCCTCCTGCCTTAGCCTCCCCGATACCGCCTTTTACCGCTCTTACATAATCATCTTCAATCCAGATCTTGACCGGATTTATCCCCTCAGGATAATATGCCCCAACAGGAGACAGGATTATAATAAACATATAGGTATTAGACGGTCTTACTCCGAGAAACGGATCAGTTGCGATTATAAAAGGCCTGATATATAAAGATGTTCCCTCCCTCGTGGGAATCCAAGCCTTATCGATTTTGACCAGCTCTTTTATGGCCTGTACAAAGTCTTCCTCAGGTATTTCCGGCATACAAAGTCTTCTGCAGGTTCTGTTGGTTCTTTTGGCGTTCATATCCGGCCGGAACAATAAAATTCTTCCGTCTTTAGCCTTATAAGCCTTAAGGCCTTCGAACATTTCCTGCCCGTAATGAAATACCATGGCCGACGGCTCCAGACTTATCGGCTGATAAGGAATTATCCTGGCATCATGCCAGCCAATACCCTCTTTATAGTCCATAATAAACATATGGTCTGTAAAAATCGTTCCAAAAGTTAAGGGGTCGTCTTTATCGGGCAGCTTTTTCGGTGCAGTGGTTTTTGTGATTTTGATGTCCAACATTTTTTCAACCTTCTTTCATAAAATTTATCCGTTTAATTAAAATGATTACAAATCCATACATTTAAAAATTTATCGAATTGAAACATTCTAATGATAATATTAATAAGATAAAATATAAATTTAACTTAAAAAAGAAATTTCATATATTAGGATATAAATATATTACATATTTAATGGGTGTCAATATATTTCATAAAAAATATTTCAATATCAGAATAATTTATATTTTTTCATAGCACCATTGTATATGTTTAAAGTGTTAAAGCATAAACAGTACAATAAATCCTGCCATTTTGACTGTTATATAAATATTTGAGCAGTACATATATATCGGTTATTAGACCGGTCACATTTTTTATCATTGTGGCCGGTCTTACTTTTCTATTTATTTCTTAGCCTTTCTTTCTCTCATACCTGCAGAATGTATAGATCAGATCATGATAGGTCTGTTCGTCAGATTCTTCAGTTAAAACCCAGTCATCCATCTTGTCCAGATTCGGAAAATACGTATCGGCAATATAAGCATAGTCAATCTTGGTTACATATGCCACGTCGCATAAAGGAAGCATCTGCCGATATATGCTTTCCCCGCCTATAACATACACATCTTCCGATTTGTAATCTATGACGGCATTTAGAGCTTCTTCAATGCTGTTGACAACTACGGCACCGTTTACTTTATAATCACTCTTTGATGTAATTACCACGTTCAAACGGTCTTCTAACGGCTTCCCCTGCGGAAAACTTTCCAATGTCTTTCTTCCCATTATTATAGCTTTATTTATGGTTTTACTGCGGAAGAAACGCTGATCTGCAGGTATACGCACCAAAAGTTTGTTATTATATCCAATAGCCCAGTTTTTATCTACCGCCACAATAAGATTCATAGCCCTCACCTTCCAATATCATATTTATACAGCTACCGGAATATCAACTTTAGGTCCGTATTTATAATTTCTAAGCTCAAAGTCCTCAACCTTAAAATCGTAAAAATCTTTAACATCCGGATTCATATAAAACTCAGGAGCATCATATGTAGGACGGCTTATCAGTTCTTTTACGATAGGAATATGCCTGTCATATATATGAGCATCTGCAATAACATGGACCAATTCTCCCACCTCATAGCCGCAGACCTGAGCCAGCATATGGACCAGTACGGCATACTGGCATACATTCCAATTGTTCGCCGTAAGAATATCATTGGATCTCTGGTTTAAAATGGCATTCAAAACCAGCTTGTCGCTGTCCGGCTTCTTGGTTACATTAAATGTCATACTATAGGCGCACGGATACAGATTCATTTCATGCAGATCCTGATGAACATACATATTCGTAATAATTCTTCTGCTGAAAGGATTGTTTTTCAGCTCATATATTACCCAATCCACCTGATCCATATATCCTTCTTTATATTTATGCTTAACACCCATCTGATAGCCATAAGCCTTTCCTATCGAACCGTCTTCATCGGCCCAGCTATCCCATATATGGCTGTTTAAATCTTTAATATTGTTCGACTTTTTCTGCCATATCCATAAAAGTTCGTCAATACAGCTTTTAAAAGCCAGTTTTCTCAAAGTTAGTGCCGGAAATTCCTTAGACAAATCATATCTGTTTACGACCCCGAACTTTTTAATCGTATATGCATAGGAACCGTCTTCCCATTTTGGTCTGACCTTTTCTCCTTCCGTACTGGTTCCGTTTTCCAAAATATCTTTACACATATTAATAAATATTTGGTCTGCTAAACTCATATATGTACCTCCCGGCTCATTATTAATCTATTTTATTGTACATCACATATTTTAAGTAGGCAAGCTTTTTTACTTCATTTGGATTAGTGCCGAAACCAACAGTAAGCGTTATACTTTAGTATTAAAATTATGCCAAAAAAGGATGCATGCATACTAACCGAAAAGTTAGCTCTGCAAAGCATCCTTTATATAATATTCTTATTTATATTCTGTTTACAATTTTACCAGTTGA